>JAGLMX010000173.1 GCA_023139785.1 Candidatus Aenigmatarchaeota archaeon
TATGTATAATGCGCAACTTCACTGCCCTTAATTGAAATTGCAGTCTGTGGGCAGTCTGCCGGAATAACTCGTATGGTTGCAATTGAATCAATCCATGTTCTGTTGATAGAAAGCCCAAGTATGATCTCATCTCCGCTGTTAAGTGTGCCCGTGAAATTAGATGGATGTGAAAACAGCGTACTGTTTAGGTTTTCACCGGTGACCCGTATCGTGTTTATGATTGCATTTCGGGTTCCTGAATTTTCAAGCGTAAGAACAAGCATCTTATTGCCGGAAGCATTGAGTGTTGCATTTCTTGAATTAAAGTTCATATATGCGCATCCGGCATCTGCATTCTGCGATGCAGTCTCAGTCTGGGTACGCGCCATGTCTTGCAGCCATGTGGATAGAAACCCGCCTATTGCAAGAGTAAATGCTATCAAAAGAACCGCTGCGATGAGCGGTGATACACCCGCTCTTTTCCTTAGAGGCATACTATTCCACCCAACCGGTACTTGGCCGCATTACAGATGTTTTTACGCCATCGCAGTTTGTCAAAAGAGTTACCTTATCAGGCATGTCTGACCCGGATACAGTTATTCCGGATACTGCTGTATTCGCGGCATAAGCTGTAATGTTCAGGGGCCCAAAGCTGCCGCCCTGTTCTTTGAGGAGACCTACAACATGTTGCTCGTCCAAGGTCATTTTTCGTGTAATTTTTCCATCTAAATATTCTATTACCATTGAGAGCACTAAAATCTTTTCAGTACCGGGGTTCTCAAGCCATACAGAAAACATGCCTGTCGAAGAATTGTATCTCACAAAGTTTTTATCTGCCCTAAGATCTGCATACGCGCACTGAATTTTCACTTCAAACTCTGCGCTTTTTTCCTTATGGCTTGTCGTGAATGTCGAAATCCATGCAGTCAATATGGCGGCGACAGCCATAGTAAATGCTATCAAAAGAACCGCCGCAATAAGCGGTGAAACTCCCTTTTTCATACTTTGTACTTTGGAGTTAACCCCTATATATAGTTTTCTGGAATGCATATTTAAACTATATTAATGGGCTTGCACCTTTTTTATCATATAAGAGGGGATTTTCTTGCTTAAGGAAAATAAATTAAAAACTACTGTAAAAAAACAGAAACCTGCAACAAAACATCATGAAACAGCTATGCGACAGGGCACTAAAGGACGGGATCTGGCGGGTTCGGTTTCGCGTAATTCAATTGGCACCTCTACATTGAAGGGCAAAGCTTCAAAGGCTGCAACTTCAAAAAAAAACATAGTTACACAAAAGGCAAAGAAAAAAGTAATTTCCAAAAAGGCAACTAACCACATGCGCAAAAATAACAAAGTGCCTGTGAAAGCTAAACCCCCTGTACCGGTTGCAAATAAAGTACCTGCAAAAAATTCTGTTGAAAAAGTACTTGAGAGCTACAGTGTATGTGCAGACCATGTTGATGCATTAGTCACCATCGTCAGAACTGAAAAAGATTATGTGCCAATCTATATGCTCAAGCACCCGGAAGTGACAATCGGCACACGTGTGCTTTTAAATACTCTGCGCGAAGAGCTCATAACAATAGTGCATCTGTCAACAACAGAATTTGTTGACCCCGGCGCACTGAAAAAAGTCAAGGCGCGCTTTTTCGATAAAGCCATACAGCTCATGGAACGCTACATGCCTGACTCTTCCGGAAAACAAAGAACTATTCTTGCAGGATGCCTTATACATGAAATGGTGGGGCTCGGAGACATAGAGCTTCTGCTTGAAGACCCCTATCTTGAGGAAATAGTTGTGAACAGCCACAAAGATCCGATTTGGGTATATCATAAAAGATACGGGTGGCTCAAGACAAACGTAATGCTACCAAGCGAGGAAGCAATATACAATTATTCAT
>JAGLMX010000174.1 GCA_023139785.1 Candidatus Aenigmatarchaeota archaeon
GGCGCAAGGCAACCATCATCAAGCATCGTTCCCAACCAGAGGGCGGGAGTACAGAGTTTCTGATAAAGAATGAGGGGCTTGTTGACGCAGGAAAGAAGTTCGGCATCTTCTGAAAAATAGTTTATGCGACACCAAAAAGAATTATTTCTTTGTAGCACTCTCTTTATCGGTTTCCTTAGTAGTATTGTTACTCGCCCAGTCCTTTTTTGTCTCGCACTTAGGGTCAAGGCACATCTTCCACCCGCGCGAACCCTTTCGGTACACAGCGATTATGGGTGTGTTGCACTTATCACAGATTTTATTCTGAGGAACAATTTTCCCTACCCGCGGCAGAGGGAATGCTGTCTTGCAGTCAGGGTATCCAGAACATCCGACAAACCTTCCGCGCCCGCGAAGAATTATCATTTTCAGGTCTTTGCCGCATTTCGGGCATGGGCCGAGAATGCTTTGGGCGTCCTGCGTTTTGTCCTGTGCCAAAAGAAGTGCCTGCCCAATTTCTTTTTCATGAGACCTGAACATTTCAAGAAGAGTTCCAAGTTCGGTCTTTGCACCATCTATCACTTTTTCGCTTGTGATTTTTTCATGCTCAATTTCTTCCATTTCATTTTCAAAGCGGCGCGTGAGTTCTACAGAAATTATTTCAGGGCAGTGCTTTTGCAGGGTTTCGACAACCTGCATGCCGAGGTCAGTCACTTCAATCCTCTTGTTGTGAAGATAGCCGCGCTTGTATAGTGTGCCGATGATGTCTGCCCTTGTCGCTTTTGTTCCGACATTCTCTTTTTCAAGTGCGCGCACAATTGAGGCTTCGTTGTATCTTGCAGGAGGCTTTGTTTCTTTTGACAAAAGCTCAATCTTTTTTACATCAATCTTTTCGCCCTCTTTCATTTCAGGAAGTATGATTTCATCAAGGCGCACATAAGGTGCATAGAGTGCGAACCAGTTTTCTTCTACAGTGCGCTTTCCCTGCGCAATAAAAATGTGGTCTCCGATCGCGATTTTTACATTGAGCGATTCGCGGATTGCAGGCGTGCCAAAGACGGCAAAAAATCGTTTTACAATCAAATCATATATTTTTTTGTTTTTTGTGTCAAGTGACACAGTTGGCACTTCTCCGGTAGGATATATGGAGGGATGCGCGTCATCAGTCTTTTTACCTTCATTTGGAATCATTTTTGTTTTCAAAACAACAAGTGCGCGCTCTTTGTACTCCGGGCTTTTGCCAAGTTTCTCGACAATGCCTTTTAAGCCAAGTTTTTGCGGCAGTTTTTGCGAAGACGTTCTTGGATAACTGATAAGCGCCTGCTCATAAAGCTTCTGCGCGACCCCCTGTGTGTCGCGCGGCGTCATGCCGAACAGTTTGTGCGCCTCCATCTGTAGGTCTGAAAGATTGAACGGAGTCGGCGGGTTCTGCTTGTATTCTTTTTTGTTTACAGACGAAACAACAGCTTCTTTGCCGACGCAATCAGACACGATTTTTTCTGCAACCTCTTTTTCAAAGATATCTCCCTTTTCATGGTCTGCCTTGAACTTTTCATTCAGGAGTTCAACATTCCAAAAAGGCACAGGAACAAAAGCCTTGATTTCTTTCTCGCGCGCTGAAAGAATTGCAAGCGCCGGGCCCTGGACTCTTCCTGCGCTGAGAATCTTGTAGCGCCCTGCTGATTTTAAAGCAAGCGATAAAGCACGGCTCATGTTTATGCCGAAATAAAAATCAAGAATGTGGCGCGTGACTCCTGCATTCGCAAGCCCGAATATAATATGCGGCGCTTGGTTGTCATATGCTTCTGAAAGGTCTGAAGCCGTCATGGTAGAGAATTTCATCCTCTTTGCATCTTTTACTCCACATACAAAGCGCAGGATATTATATGCTATTGTCTCTCC
>JAGLMX010000175.1 GCA_023139785.1 Candidatus Aenigmatarchaeota archaeon
AATGTAACAGACCCTGCGGCAACATATGATACATACTTGAATTTAACAAATTATGTCAATTCCAGCAAAAACAGCACTAACGTCCTCAGCGTCTACATAGACAGTTTCGAAAATGATTTCTGGGGGCTGACTGATGTAGAGTTCTACTCTGAACCGGAAACTGATGAAGATGCATCATCCTATGTTTACGTGGAATATGACTGGTCAAGCGAAAATAGGTTCCAATACGGATACATCGAAGTTTCCACAATAAAGCCGCTTGGAGGCCCAATCGAGAATCCAAAAACATATTATGAAGATTTTGGCGCAAGCGAAATCACAAGTGCGTATCTTCAGATAGCCCAACTTGACAGCGAGACCGTAACAGTGACAGTTGAGCCACAAGGCAGTGAAAAAAATACTGTATTTGTTTCACCACGCTTGAGGGCCATGCCTTCGAAGCTGTATATTGACCCTTCATACTTCAACACATCCACAAACAACACAATAAATATTTCTGATTTGTGCCTCACACTGAACTGCCCCGTTCTCCCACAGTCATCCATCGAGTATAATCTATTCATACCATCACAGGTAGGCTACGGCAATGTGTTCAACAATTCAGAAGACGCACAAAATGATGCTATTTCCAGGCTTATTGCAGCTCTTGGAGAACACGCATCTGCAGACCAAATAGAAGTAGACACTCCGATGTCAACAAGCAGCATCCCGTGGATGTATGGGCCTGCAATAATCACCTTCGAGGTCTGGAAATGAACCGTAAAAAGGGGTTTGTATACACGCTTTTTGCAATTGCCGTGGTCAGCTCAGTTATGCTTCTTCTATCAATACAATCTGAATACAAGCCCGGAGTGAACATTGCAGACAAAATACGAAGCGATGAGATGTCATACCTCGAAAAAGGCATTTCCAGTGACATTGAGCGCGCGGCATATATCTCCGGGCGGCGCGCAGTAGTATCTATAGTCAATTTTGAAATTCTTTTCGGAAACTACAACACAACTGCAAACGAAAGCATAAAAGACCTTATCCTTACAGGCAAATACGGCATCAATGCATCAGGCCTTATGGAAAACGCAACCCTTGCCAACTGGATTGGTACAATAAAAAGCCTCACATCATCGCTTGGATATTCATCTGAAATAAGTCTTGGAAACTTAAGCGTAAGTCAAAAAGATGCATTCTCGCTAAAAGTCGTAATTCCGATAACAACCCTTCTTTACGACGAATATCTGTCAATGCAATTGCAAAGATCAGGAAACTTCATCGCAGAAATATCTGCTGAATCAATTGAAGATCCATTTATTGTAATAGAAAGCTATGGTTACGCCCAGCAGCAGATTGTAAAATGCGCAAGCATAACAGGGTCTTCTGCTTCAGGCGACTGGGCACATGGCAGGACATATATAAACCTCAGCAAAACTGATTTTTCGGGTGTCTCTGACAAAAACGAAAAAATACTTGTTGTTAAAACACTATCAGGAAAAACAAATCACGCGGGGTTTGCAGCAATAATCTCAGAGAACGCTACAGACATAATACCCGCACCATATATTGCAGGAGTTTCCGGTGCCACAACCATCCTAAATGGCGCGCTCGCAGTAAAGCAGAACAAAACAATCTGGCTCACAAACATAACAACAGATGCAAAAAACTCATGCTATTTTGAATCCCCTGTTGGTCCGTCATTTCTCGACCGCCTTGAAGGAACAAAAACACTCTCTGCAAAATACAGCCTGCCCGGAATAAATACAGGAATCGGCTCATTTATCTACGTGCCCGGGCTTCCCCCGGAAATTCAACACGGAACCGAAGATTATGCAATTGATTATGAGTACTTTGCGTAATGCAATATCCAATCATTTGTAAAAGTTAT
>JAGLMX010000176.1 GCA_023139785.1 Candidatus Aenigmatarchaeota archaeon
ATGGTGTCTTTATTGTAGCCAGTAGCTGAGTTATATTCCAGACAGGATATCCTGTCGGAATTGTAATATTCACAAGGTAAGTTCCGTTTGCAGTTAAAGAATAGTTTGTCACAGAATTGTAATAGCCCCATGAACTGCCGAAATTTCCTGAATGGTTGAGTGTGCCATTTAAGTATATCTCGTATTTTGGGACAAGAACCTCTGTAAATCCACTAACCCATCTTACGAGGTGTGATGTATTTTGGTGTCCCATAATCAATCGGTCTGTAAATGTTATGTTCTCGCCAGTTACCTGAATTGGCGTTGGCAAAAAAGGGGCTGTGCCAAAATACGCAGATCTTGTATTTCCTGCAACAGGCATAAGAGCGTTATAAACATCAGACGAAAAATCATATTCCTCAAAGGCATCATATGTGTCCGGATGATAATTTATCATCATTTGATTTGCAAACGACCAGTTTGTTGCGTAGTTTTCGCTAACAGGGTTTATGCCCATCACATAGTATGTCCTGTTTAATGGAACAACAAATTCGTTGAAAGGCTCAATTGCTGTATCCGACGCATTGATATGAACCGGTGCAAGCCAAAACAGCGCATTGTAGAACTCATATGACTTGCCTGCAGGGTAATTGAAAGAATAATTATAGGTTGCAACATCGTTGATGCTGTAATTTAGTTCGGTTGACGTGGAATCGTTGATGTTGTGCAGAATCCAGCCCATTGCATACTGTTCTTCTGCAAGAGCATAGTCTTCGTCGCCATCGTTCGCGCAGCCGCTTATCATGACTGCTGCGCATAGCA
The DNA here is from genome assembly GCA_023139785.1 of Candidatus Aenigmatarchaeota archaeon. Taxonomy (GTDB): domain Archaea; phylum EX4484-52; class EX4484-52; order EX4484-52; family B79-G9; genus JAFCBV01. Next base: position 802 of record JAGLMX010000176.1, read on the forward strand.
CCATGTAAACAAAAATATTTTTTTTCACTGTCTCACAGGAATTCCGTAATATTTCAGGACAATGTCTGTGTCGACATTGCCCTCAGGCTTGTTTGAAAGATATACAGTTCTATTGCCGTACTCGTAACCGCTAAAATAATTTACACCAAATATGTCGCCGTTGCTGTTGTAGCTGAGGAACCCCTTTTGCCATTCGTACAACTTCAGTTGCCTTCCGCCAAAGGTTTCTGCAACCACATTAAACGGTCTTGCATTTGACAAATTGAGGACTATGCTTGCACCATCTCCTGAAACGTATGTTCTGTTGCTTATGATATATTCAAGGGACGGCTCATCAAAGCTGCTCACTGCATAGAATGTGTAGTTTTTGTTTGAGTCAACTATGAAAGAATAATTGTTTCCATTATACTCAAGCCCATACTCCGCGTTAAGGCGCTCTGAAAACTCATCATCGTGTATGTAGAAATCAGGGTATTTTGCGTCAGATGTGGTGGATATGTTGACTCTGACAAGCTGCATGGCCTGATAGGGAACCGCATAATTTTTTCCTTCAGTAAGTATTGTTATTTTTCCAAACAAAGTTCCTTTGTTGACCGTAAGGTTTACAGTGAAATTAACTGTTATTTCTGAATTTGCCGAAATTGTGGCAAAAGATGTGTTGAGCGAAGATATATTGAACCCGTTGCCGGCCGTATTATTTGCAAGACCTGCTGTGAGGTTGATTTCAATAGGATAATTTCTTAGGTTTTTTATTCGCAGGATTTCTGAGGATACTGCATATGCGCCCTCTGCAAAATTGATATTTATGGTTTGAGGATAAGTCTGTATTGAAATATTATAGAACCCTGTGGCTTCAACTCTTCCTGCGCCCTGTGTTGCCATGTCATAACCGAGATCTATGGCGCTGCCCATTATGGCGGATTTCACATCAGCAGGGCTCCATCCAGGGTACACCTGTAGCATGAGTGCCGAGAGCCCTGCAACATGAGGTGTTGCCATGCTTGTTCCGGATATGCTCACGTGTTCATTGTCAATGCATAGGCTGTCGCTCC
>JAGLMX010000177.1 GCA_023139785.1 Candidatus Aenigmatarchaeota archaeon
ATATATTTGATAAATCCGGATTTACAAACATATATTCATTAAAACCCAAAAGCGCCTATGTCCGAAAAAAAACATTTCTCATCTGAAGAGGCAAAAAAAGTCGGCGACAGCATTGGCATAACATGGGATAAATTCGATGTTGATCAATTCCGCAGGGGAATGGATGTCGAACTTGAGCACGGAACAGAAGATTCCAATACAAACGTCACAAATGACGACCCGCTCATAACCGGAAAGATTGCGCTCGCGCACTTAAACGAGTTCCCTGACTATTACACGCGCCTTGACAAGATGGAAGACGAAGCAGAAGAGTATTGGGAAGAGAAAGAGCAGGAATAAGCGGGAGCGTTATTTCACTTTATCCTTCTCTGCCCCGCGCCAGAACTCAGCACTCTTGATTTTTGTAATCTTTTTACCTGAAAGTATTCTGGCGTTTTTGCGCAATGGCATAATGAAATTATCCGGTATACCTGTGTTGTGCATGTTCTTTTTTGTACTGTGGAGTATCTTTGAGATTAGTTTGCATATGTCTGTTTCTGCGCGCGCTGAGACGGCATAGTATTTCTCACCACGAAACCAGACCATTTTGTGCGCTTTGACAAACCGCTCCTGGTGCAGTGGTGAATTAAATACAGACGGCCCTTCAATCACAAACTGACGAGGTATTATTTCATCCCGTACTTCAAGCGCTATTCCGCACTCAGCATCTGCAAATACCCATGAGTCAAAGACTTTGAATCCTGCATGCTTTGCATGCATTGTAAGTGTTCCTGCAAGCCTTCTAAGCTGAGGATAAATTATGTCTTCAATCAAGCCCGGATTCTCAAATGCCAGTGCGACAATCATTGTATTTGTCTTCTTGTAGAACTCCAGTGCCTGCTTTTTGTTTGCCTTTTTTTGGCGCGGGAAAAAATAAGACTCTTTTGGCTTATCAAGAAACGTGCGCGCATGAAAAATGAAGCGAGCAATCTTTTCAGGAGATAATACTGCTGCAACATTCCTGTTTTTGTCAACAGGGTCTATGAATATGAGCGGCTGCCCGGAAAACATCTTTTTTATCTTGTGTGTGTCCTTCTTTGAGTGGTGGTTTTCAAGGTCAATGATTTCCTGCCAGTGCAAATTTTGTGATGCCTGAAGGGTTTTTTCAAAGCAGCCATACTTTATTATGAGCAGTTCGCACAAGTACCCTGAAAAGCCCTCTTTTTTTAAGTCAGATCCATAGCACCCGATGCCTTTGAGAAATTTTTTCAGGAGCAGGACTTCTGCATTTTTTTTCAGGTTCTTTTTTACGTATGCGGTGTGAAAAGGTGTTCTGTCTACTGCGCTTTGAATCCTGCCTGCATCTCCTACAAGATATGCAGGCACTATTTCAATATGAAATTTTCCGATAACGCCTTTTGTGTATGGATGCTCGGCATACGAAATCTGAAATACTCCTTTATTGAACTTTTTGAATACCGCCTTTCCGATTTCAATGCCTTTTTCCTCAAGAACCTTTCTGGGTGTTGATGTTGGGAACAGGACAAATGTATCCATGTCCTTATCTCCTGCAATGAATGTGTTTTTTGCAATTGAGCCCATAAGCTCTGCAGGAAGGCCAAATTCATCTTTTATGAACTGCTGTATTTTTAAGAACATTTCCCCTGATTCTTTTACTTCTTTTTGCGAGGGGGTTATTTTTTGAAGAACTTTTTTCAGAGCGCGCTGCATAATGCTTTTTGTTCAATGATGCATATAAGCGTGAGTTAACACACATCAATTATTTAGTAGCCCAATAGAGTCCGGACATAAGGTCTTCATTGCTTCGATGAACATTGTATCAAAAGATTCATCGTCCGCA
>JAGLMX010000178.1 GCA_023139785.1 Candidatus Aenigmatarchaeota archaeon
AACCCGAAGTCTGAAATTTTCTTTAAGTCCGCGCTTCCAAAGACAGGGCCGTCTTTACATACGCGCAAACCAGTTGGGTCAAGCACACACTGACCGCAGACACCGAAGCCGCATTTTATCCAGCGCTCTAAAGACGCCTGCACAGGAACCTTGTTTTTTTCACCCATTTGCACAATATAATACATCATGATTTCAGGTCCGCAGGTGTAGATGCAGTCAAAGTTTTCTTCGGCAAGAACGTTTTCAAGTGCCTGTGTTGTGAATCCTTTTATGCCGCGCGAGCCGTCGTCTGTTGTAACAATGAGTTTTGCGCCGAGCTTTTCTATTTTGTCTGCAAAGAGGAGATTTTTTTCTGTGTCTGCGCCTATTATTGCGGTTGTTTCAATTCCTTTTGATATGGCTTCTTCTGCGAGCAAAAGGAGTGCTGCGCTTCCATAACCCCCGCCGACAAGAACTATTTTTTTGCCAATTACATCGAAGCCGTGCCCGTAGGGGCCGCGTACTCCAAGAATATCTCCTTCTTTCATTTCATGCATTTTTGATGTTGCATTTCCTCTTTTTTTGACGGTTATTGAAACTGTTTTTCCTTTTCCTGTTAGGGTGAATGGCTTTTCATCAACGCCCGGGATCCATGCCATTACAAACTGGCCGGGTTTGGCAGAAATTTCTTTATTGAGTATGAATGTTTTGACATCATGCGTTTCGCTAATGACTTTGTTTATTTTTACTCCAACAGGATAATCAACTTCATTCATGTGCTGCACCTGTAATCTCCTTTGTGTTTTTGTAGCCGTACTCTTTCATTAGCTCAATTGTTTCATTTCCGATTTTTTTGAAGGCATTCGCGCCTCTATAGTATACTGCGGAGCCGATTCCTACCTGCGTTGCACCTGCAAGCATTATTTCCATTGCGTCCCTGCCGCTTGTTACGCCTCCGACGCCGAGTATCGGTATCTTTACTGCTTCATAGATTTCATATACGCACCGAACAGCAACCGGGCGAAGCGCAGGACCACTTATGCCGCCCATTTTAAAGTCAAGAATAGGCTTTTTTGATGCAATGTCAATTAGCATCCCAGGGCCAAGGGTGTTCACAGCAGTTATGCCATCTGCTCCTGCATCTTCGGCAGTCTTTGCGAGTGCGCCGATTTTGTCAACATTCGGGGATAGCTTTACAAGGACGGGTATTTTTACAGCGTCTTTTACTGTGCCTGTAAGTTCATGGAGAAGTTTCGGGTCGCTTGCATACGGCTTTTTATGGATCACGTTCGGGCAGGAGGGGTTTATTTCTATAATATCTGCACCTGCTTCCTCAGCCATTGTTGCGACAGTTGCAATATCCTTTGGAGTATCACCTATTGCGTTTGCAATAAGGGGTATGTTCTTTTCTTTTACTTTTTTTATTTCCGGGATAAATGCATCTATGCCTGGGTTTGACAATCCTACGGCGTTTAGAAGCCCTGCTTCAAATGCGATTACAGTCGGGTTGGCGTGGCCGCGCCTTGCTTCAAGGCTTATTGATTTAGTTGTTACGGCTCCTGCCCCGGATTCGTGCGCACGAATCAAAGATGATGCTGACACACCAAGAATTCCTGCAGAAAGAACAAAGGGATTTTCAAAATCAATCCCGAGGGAGCGCATCTTCAGCATTGCACATCACAGCACCTGCATTTCCTGCTCACAGTAAATGCACTTGAGGATTGCCGGTTTTTTTGAGATAACATCAAACTCGCTTGCTGTGTTTGGCTCCCTGTTTGAAACACATGAAGGGTTTTTGCACTCAACGTGCCCCTTTATTCTGTTTGGGAGCGCTACCTTTTCCTTTTTTTTGACACCAAA
>JAGLMX010000179.1 GCA_023139785.1 Candidatus Aenigmatarchaeota archaeon
ATCAGCATAATCTCTTTCCTGCCGTTTCGGTCAGGAACGCCAAGCTCAATCTCCCGGTCAAGCCGACCGGGCCTTCTGAGTGCGGGGTCAAGTGCGTTCTGCCTGTTTGTCGCGGCAATAACAATTACCTGCCCTCTGCTTTGTAGGCCATCAAGGGACGTCAAAAGTTGGGCAACCATCCTGCGCTCAACTTCGCCCGTAACCTCTTCCCTCTTGGGTGCAAGAGAATCTATCTCATCAATAAATATTATTGTCGGTGCATTTTCCTGCGCCTGCTTGAAGATTTCCCGTATCTTCTTCTCGCTTTCGCCGTACCACTTTGATGTTACTTCCGGTCCGTTTATTGCAACAAAGTTCGCTCCAGACTCATTTGCAACAGCGCGCGCAAGAAGCGTTTTTCCTGTTCCCGGAACGCCATAAAGAAGAACACCCTTTGGCGGCTCAATACCAACGCGCTCAAAAAGCTCAGGATGTTTAAGCGGAAGCTCTATCATCTCACGAACCTTTTTCACTTCTTCGCGAAGCCCGCCAATATCTTCATAAGTTATTACCGGAAGCGCTGCTTCCTCTTCCTTGACCTCAACTGCCTGCGGCAATACCTCAACAGCAGTCATATCTGTTATCTTGACAATCCCTTTGGGTGATGTGCCTGCAACAATGAATCGCATTTCTGCAAGGCCGAATGAAAACATATCCTCTATGTTGATATCAAACAAATCCTCAAGCGGAAAGGACTGCCTTTGCCGCCTTGTTGCAGGGGCAATGATATCGCCCTTTGATGCAACGCGCCCAAGAAGCATACGTTTGATTTGGTCTCCCTGTACCTGGAGAAGCATACCTTTTTCAGCAGGAGCAACAGTAACTTTTTTTGCCTCAGTCACTTCTGCTTTCCTGATTATTACGTTCTCGCCGATTGATGTGCCTGCATTTCTTCGCAGGTACCCGTCCATGCGAATTACATCAAGCCCTACATCAGATGGATATGGGCGAACAGCTATTGCGCCTGTCTTTCTTTTCCCTTCAACTTCAACAACATCTCCTTCGTGCAGGGAGAGTTCCTGCATCTTTCGGGTATCCATGCGCACAATTCCGATGCCGATATCGGATTGTGCATTGGATGGGATTTCGCCGACCTTAAGCTGTAGTTCCTTTGCCAAAATATCACCTTTAGAGTATTGTTGCAAACAATTAACTAATTATCACTTAATGTTTTAAATATGCCACCAGAACAAGGCATATGCAAAAGCTAGCACTCAAAGTAACAGGCATTGATTCTCTTCTTGGCGGCGGGCTTGAGCCTGAAATAATAACAACCGTCTATGGCGCAAGCGGATGCGGCAAGACAAATTTTGCTCTTCAGGCAGTTCTCTCGTGCATAAAGTCCGGCAAAAAAGCCGTCTTTATTGATCCGGAAGGAAGCTTCTCTGTAGAGCGTTATCTTCAGGCACACACAAAAGAAGGGCTTGAAAACATTATTTTGTACAATCCAAAAACTTTTGATGAGCAGGCAAGTGCAATAGCAGAGACTGCAAAAATTTCTAAGACAGACCGAATTGGTTTGATTGTAGTAGATTCAATTGTTGCGCTTTATCGCATCCACACACATGAAGCCGATATTGCAAAAGCAAACAGCATGCTCTCAAAACAGTTTGCAGAGTTGTCAATGATTGCGCGCGAGCACAAAATTCCGGTTCTCGTCACAAACCAAGTCTATTCTGACTTTGATTCCGGTGAACTTGAATTGGTCGGGCGCGATATTCCAAAATATTCTTCAAGATGCCTCATTCATATTGAAAGGGCAAGTGGAACAAGGCGCAAGGCAACCATCATCAAGCA
>JAGLMX010000018.1 GCA_023139785.1 Candidatus Aenigmatarchaeota archaeon
ATTTCTGTATCAAGCTCTATTCCAAATGTAAGTGCCCAAGCTCCTGAATCAAGCTCTGACGGGCGCATGGCAAATGTTCTGTCATAAGGAATTTCATTTTCGCGAAAATGCCTTGCCTGTCCTTCCGGGACAAGAACCTGTACATCAAATGATGTTGGCTTGAGTCCCCATTTAGATAGCAGGTTTATATCACGCTCATTTGGATTTTTCATAGACCAGTAGATTCCCATAGGGTCTATTATTATGCATGCCATGTTTTTGCTAATCTCCGGAGGAAGAAGAGCAATTTCTTCTGCAATAACGCCGAGAGTGTGGCTTTTTCCTGTTCCGCGCTTTCCAAAAATTCCAATAATGTGCGGTCGCGCAAGGTCTACGCGCACAGGGTTTGTAAGATATGCGTCCTTTTTCTCACCGACAAAGTGCTTTCCCATAACACCGGTCCCTTTTGTGCCGTATTTTTCAAAGTCCTCGGGGGACCGCCCGATAATAATTTCATGCATGAATAGACTTTATTCCGCGCGGATATATAGTTTCGTTTGGAGCTGTAACAGGGCGCAAAAAACTATTAAAGTGTGCAGGCTCTTCATAGTTAGGGCAGCAGGGAGTTGAATTTTATGTCATCGATATTTCGTTCATATGATATTCGGGGAATTTATCCGTCTGAAATAAATGAAGATGTTGTGTATAAGACAGCACTCGCTTACAGAAAAATACTTCCAAAAGCAAAAGAGATTGTGGTTGCGCGCGATATGAGGCTTTCAAGCCCCGCTCTTTTTGAATCACTTACGCGCGGCCTTATGGACGCAGGTTTCAATGTAATTGATATCGGCATGGTTCCTGTATCTGTCTTTTATTTTGCGATTGCGCATTACAAAAAAGACGGAGGCATTATGATTACAGCATCTCACAATCCTAAAGAATACAATGGCCTTAAAATTCAACGCGAGAATGCACGCCCCATTGTCGGTGAGACAGGAATTTTTGAGATGGAAAAATATGTTCTTGAAGGCAATTTTCAAAAAGCAGAAGAAAAAGGGACTATGAGCAAAAAAGAAGTAGTAGACGAATACATGCGCTACATAGTGCCAAAAATAAAGCTTAAGCGCCCCCTGAAAATTATTCTCGATCCGGGAAACGGCACATGCGGCAAAATTCCTGAAAAAATATTTTCATCTCTTGGTTGCACAGCAAAAACAATTTTTGCAGAGCCTGACGGAACATTCCCAAACCATGCGCCGGATCCGCACGATGACAAAAATCTTGTTGCACTTCAAAAAGAGGTTGTCAAAAACAAGGCAGGCATAGGGTTTGCGTTTGACGGCGACGGCGACCGCGCAGGGATTGTGGATGAAAAGGGAAGAATTATTTCTATGGATTTCATACTAATGATGCTTACAAGGCAGGCGCTCGCAGTGAAGAAAGGGGATGTTGTTTTTGAAGTGCGCTGCCCAAACACATTGATTGATGACACAAAAACGCACGGGGGAAATCCACTTGTTACCCGTGTCGGACACAGCTACCTGCTTGATGAAATAATTGATAGAAGTGCGGTTTTCGGAGGAGAGCTTACAGGGCACATGTATTTCCCATACTGCTACTACAACTATGACGACGCAGTTTTCGCATCACTAAAGATTGCAGAAATTGTTTCCGCACTCGACATCCCGTTTTCAGAGTACATTGATTCGCTCCCGCGCGCTCACGCGAGTCCGGAAATCTTCATTGATTGCGATGATGACAGAAAGTTCAAAGTAGTTGAAGAATTAAAAACCTATTTGAAAGAAAATAATTATGGCTTCCTTGGCATAGATGGCGCGCGCATAAACTTCACCAACGGTTGGGGCTTGGTTCGCGCGTCAAACACGACTGCGCACATAAAATGCAGGTTTGAGGCAGACACAAAAGAGCATTTGGAAGAAATAATTAAGGAAGTTTCGGGTATTATTCAGAAGTTTGGGTTAAAGCTAAAGTACTGATAAGATAGAATTGAATTTTTCGTGCAAAATGTCAATATCACTGGTTTTCAAATTTTTTGCAATTAACTTTATCTGGACGCTAAATTTTTCTGCGTCTGAAAATAGGTTTTCTACAGATTTTTTTCCGAGAGCATCTTCTTTTGAAGCAAGATAATATTGGGTGTCTATTCGCTCTTTCTTGGCAGAGGAGATTATCTTGAACAGATCATATCGTTCAAACAGCTTCTTGAATGCGAGAATTGAGCCGGAATGGTTTTCGCATTTTATGCCTATTTTGAATAAAAGCGCTGTGAGTGCGTTGTACATGGCGTAATATGACATAGACACCGAATTTTCGTAAAGGCTGTTTGAGAGCAATATCTTTGCGGACTTCAGGCAATTATCTGATTTTTCAATATAGGATTCGTATATGTCCTCAGACGGCTCGACCAATTCGAGCTTTCCTTCATATTTCAAATTATCAAAAAAACCGCGTCTTTTCATAGAATTCTTCTGTCCCTTTTAATATTACATGGTTTTTGATTATCTCTTTTATTAGTATGGATTCTCTGTCAAATGCGCCGATTTTAACATTAATATCAGAGTGCACATCTTCAATCCGTTCTTTGACCTTTCTTTTTTTTGTCTCAATGTATATATCAATGTCGCTGTCTTTTTTTGCGGTCTCTTTTGCATAGCTTCCAAAAAGGACAATCAGTTTTTCATCGCATTTTTTCAGGATATCTTCTATGATTACATCAAGTTCGGGATACTTTTTTAGCCGTTTCAAGAGCTTGTATCTTTCGGCATTAAAGGAATAGTTTTTTGCCTGCAAATTTTTGCGCAAAAAGAAAACCTTATTTTTCCCTTCTATCTGAAAATCTAGCACATTTTCCTTAAGCAGCGCACTAAGGCGCCTTGAGACCGTAGTGGGCGCCTCTCCAAGCTGTTTTGAAATGCTGCGCAAATGACTCGTTCCTTTAAGCAGAAGCAGCACTATTTCGTAATCCAAATTGTTCCTGTTTTGGTACATATGTACCAATATTGGGACAATGGGTTTATATGCTTTGTGTATATAAATTTTGACAAATGTCGATTAAAAAAATATACAATCGTATTAAAAAATAGACATTCGCTGAAATTGCGGTGTGGTATGCGGAATGTTGTTCGAGTTTATAAAGTGTCCCGAAATTTTTCCCAATATAACAAATAGTGTTTAGAAAACTAGGAAATATTGGTGAAAGTAAAGCGTGATGACACACATGAAATGCAGCAAAGAAACATTTTTATAGCAGACAACGCATTGAATAATATGCTTGAAAATCGAAAAGAAATTCTCAATAAATTGGTGGGAGACACCCCCCTAAATGAAAAAATAATCAAACTTTCAGAAATTGTAAGAGATATCCCATACGGAGATATTGGTTCAAGAGATCCAAAAGACGTTTACGAGAAAAATAAAGGCACTTGTTCAGGAAAACACGAGCTGCTAAAAGAGTTATACAAAGAGCTTAGAATTCCTGTAAAAGATTTCATTGCAATGCATAAATTCAATAACCCAAAAATTGAGTATCCGCCTGAAATCAAAAAAATGTTGAACCAACTGGAGATGCTAGACCCCCATAACTTTTTCAAAATATTAATAGATGACAAATGGATATGTGTTGACATTACATGGGACAAGCCGCTGAAGAAATTTGGTTTTGTTGTCAATGAAAAGTGGGACGGAAAATCAGATATGAAACTGTGTGTTGTGCCCAGTAAAATATTTGAAACAAATGACCCGATTGGATTCAAAAAGAAAAAGATTTGTGAATTGTCCAGGCAAGCGCAGTTAGATAGAAAACACTTTCTAAAAAAAATGACTGAATGGCTGGATTCTGTACGATAACAAACAGGCAATTTAACACAATAATGAGATTCGAAAACTACTTAGAAACCTTATACGTCTCCATCAGCCTTTTCTGCATTTCCTCAAGCCTCCCACGCACGCTTTTCTCTTGTGTATCAAGGCGCTTCATTCTTATCGCAGCTGTTTCTTTCTCATCTTTGAGGCTTTCCTGCACAGTTTTTTTGTCTGCCTTAAGAAGTATGGGCCCTGCTGCCTTGAAAACATCGCCAGTGGACACATCAACTTCTTTTTCAGCGCGCTCAAGCTCAAGAACCTGCAATGCGCTCTGTTCCTTTTGCATTGCAATTGTCTGGTACTGCTGTTGCAATGCCTGAAACTGTGCACTTAAATCAGAAACCTGGTCACTCATAATCTACACCTCTTTTTTGGTTGTTGCATCAATTGTCTTCTCACTTGCAGAGACCATCTGCAATAAAGTATTCACTGCAGCGCGAAGGGCAACAACATCCTTTGCCTGTATGTTTGCAGAAAGTTCGTTTCCGTTCAAAAGCGTTGTATTTGCCCGTTCAGTTGATGTGATATCGGGCTTTACAGAATCAAAAATAATACTCTTCTTTTTCTCAGAAAAATCAAAGCTTATTATGGCTGAATGCAATAGAAACACCGCAGAATTAATCGCAGCTTATGGTTCGTACTATTTTAGACGGCGTCTTAAGAAGAATTTTCCCGGAACACTTAGGGCAAAATATACTTCCGATAATCTTTTTTACTTCAACAGGCGCACCGCATGTGTAGCATACATACATAATTATTCCTCCGTTTTACCGACTGCTTTAGTTTCCTTAGCTGCGGCAATCACAGGCCTTTTCTTTGCAAACTCCGGTGAATATGCACCGCCGGCTACCTTTAGGCCGCAAGTTCTACAGCCCCAGATTCCTTTTGATATTCGCTTGAGTGCTTTTTTTGCGCAACTTGGGCACTCATGCCGAATTTTAAGAGTTTTTTCAACTTCCAAAGACCTTACTCTGATTCTTCGTCCGTATCGTACACCGAATCGTCCCGTGCTTTTTACTTTTTTTGTAGCCATAATGAATACACCTTACTAGACTATATATACGAAAACTTAAAAAGCCTTTTTGAATGCCCCATCACGTAATTTCTTGGCTGTTTTTTCTGTGATTTTTGCTGCTTCAGATATTTCAGCATCAGTAAAGCCACCTATGCCACCCATTTGTATGGATGTTATGTTTCCGTTGTCTTTTGTTGTAATTGTTACGCGCGCGCCAACAGCTTCTTCTTCAGCTTCTGTTGTGTCAAGCATAAGAACTCCGTTGATTTTTCGCACTGTTATTGCAAGAGGAATTCCAGCCATAGGGAGTTTCTTGTCTGTAAGCGGAACACTCCTGTCAACTTTGCCTTCAGAATCAAGTGCAGGGAACTTTGCATCAAGAAAAGCTGCTGCTGCTGCGATTCCTGCTGCGTCAATAAGGTTTCCGTCATGGTCAAGCACAAGTATGTCCAGAAAACTCAGCCACACTTTCTCTCCGGGAGTTATGCAGAGTTTTTCAAAATCAAGGCATTCTGAGCCCCTTATGCCGCGGTCAACAACCCGTGCAAGTTCAACTTCGACTTCACCAGGCCTTCCGCCTTCAAATTTGTGGGATGCGCACGGCATGAATTCTGCAGATGTTGTCATAACGCCTTTGTCCGGGCTGTCAGAATATGGTTCTGCTGTAGCCATCTTAACGCCGGCAAGAACAACCGTGTCTCCGATTGTTACCCTAGCAGAGCCTTCTGCGTTTTCGCTTATGCCGATTTCAATTTTTATCGGGCGCATTTCATCAAGAGCCCGTCCGTCAAGCCTTTTTGAGGCTTTGAGCATTTCCAGAATATATTCTTTGTTTGCTTTCATATTATTCCACCTTGTACTTTTCTCTGAGTGCTGCTTTCTGCATTTTCGCTAGTTCTGCGCAGCCTTCTTTTGCAACGATTAACATTTGATTAAGGTCTTCGCGGCTCATGTCGCCGTCCATTTGCAGGAGCATGACCTTGTTGTCTCTGTGTGTCATCGCAACAGGCATATCAACAGCATCTTTGGCATCTTCTTCCTCTTTTGTGAGATCCAGAAGAATCTCGCCGTTTGCACGTCCTGCAGCAACTGCAGCAACCAAGTCGCGCATAGGAATTCCTGCATCTGCAAGTGCGAGAGATGCTGCTGTAAGCGCAGCCACTCTGGTGCCTGCATCTGCCTGCGTGATTTCGAGATCAATATCTATTGCGCTTTTTGGAAACTCTTCAAGAAATACCATTGGCTGAAGAGCCTCTGATATTACTTTTGCGATTTCCACGCTTCTGCGGTCATATCCAGGCCTTTTCCTGTCATTTACGGAAAAAGGTATCATATTATACCTGCATCGAAGTATTGCTTTTTCACCATCTTCCATATGGCGCGGATGCACTTTTTTTGGCCCGTGAACTGACGCATAAACGTGTGTTTTACCAAACTCAACATAAGCCGAGCCGTTTGCGTGCTTAAGAACACCAACTTGCATCTTTACAGGGCGCATGTCATTATATGCCCGTCCATCAGGTCTTTTGCCGGATTTTTTTTCACTCATTAGAACCATCTCCTGCAGTTTCCTCACTTTCTGTTTGGATAGCTGCCGGGTTGACTTTCCCTATCTTTTTGTCAAGATATTCAGACACCCTGTCAGTGAGCCCGCTTGTGTGAGCGAACTCATCCACGATTTTTATGCAGTCTGCCGCAATAGTCTCTTTTTCTCCTCGAAGCCATACAAGACCGTTTTGGCCGACAGATATCATGCATCCTGTGCGGTCTTTTATCATGTTAATCATAGAGCCTGCTTTTCCAATCAGGCGCGGTACTTTGCTTGGAGCAATGTTTGCAACAAGCCCGTCGACAAGTTTCCTGCAGCGCGGGTCTTTGGTGCCGACATTTATGTATTTGGACTTTGTGACTGCGGTCACCTTTACAAGCAGAAGGTCTCCTGTTGTGTAGTATTTTGAAATATCTTCTCCGCGGTCAATATACTCACGAACATCCATCGGCGACATTGCCGCATCATAAGGCGAGTTTATGTTGCAAGTCCAGTTTGAAAATGTCACGCCTGTGATTTCCGCGATTATGTAATCTCTTACACGAGGCATATAAACGCCTTTAAGAGGTATTACAGACACAACGCGGTCGCCTGTCCTGATAAGCCCAACATATTTGGAGTATATTTTTTCACCGTTTCGATATGTTCCGAATCCCGGAAGTATATCCATTCCGGATGCTATTTCGTCTCCGGTAAACACGATTTTTGTGCCATCATTTGATGGTGTGCTGGTGTCAGCGTCTCTTTCTTCGAGCTGTTCTTTCACTGTTTTTTCATTTTCCATATCTTCACCTTGATAAATTGTGTAATCCTTATATCAGGGGGATTTGATGATTTTGCTTTCAACATCCCCGTGCGTTATTGAGTTGAGCTTTCCAAAAAGCTCATCCTGCATTCCTGCAGGAAATTCTGTTTCAACTAGCCAGAAGCTCTCGCTCCAGCTTTCTTTGACTATGGTGCCAATGCGGCTTATGCTGTTTTTGCATTGCGAAGCAAATTTGACAGGTATTTTAAACGCAACGCGCCTTGTCTCAAAGCGTATTGGGATTATCGGTGTGAGCGCGCGTAAGATGCCTTTTATCTGGGACTCTGCGTTCTCGAAAGGATCAATTCGCACCTTTGCCTCGTTCATTGCGGTCTCAACACGACCCGGCGGCAACGGTGCATTGGTTCGTACATCAATGCAGTTGGCAGAGATGTGAGCGATTATTTTCTTTTTCTTCTGCTCAAGCAATTCCCTGCGCGCGTCCTGTGTTAGCTGGATTTCACCGCGCGTGATAATTTCAGAGGCAACTCTTTCAAAATCATCTGTCTTAAAAATCTGAAGCAACACTTCCTTAGGAGCCCGCACAGCAGAACTCAAATCCAGAAATATTCCGTCACCAATTACAATGTCTGTAATAGGCAGTTTTCCTGATTTGTAATCAGATATTTTTTCTGAATCAACAAGAACTTCAAATTTCTTCCCAAATGATGAATATTTTGCGATAACCTCTTTTCTTGACATAGTACGATAATTTACTTAAATGGAGATTCCCATTTTCTTGAGCTCATCATGCTCATATCCTTTCTGATTTTTGTGTGTAATTACCACGACATACAGCTTTTCGGTACCCTTAATTTCTTTCTTAAGGACATCAGCAATGAGCTGTATTGCGGATTTCTCATCCATATCCTGCTTGTATTTCTTCTCAAGCACATCATTTATTTTGTCTGCCGAGACTCCGATTGCCCGTGCTTTGCACTCAAGCAGTATTCCGGAGGGGTCTGTTTCAAAAAGCTTGTTTTTCTTGTTTACCCCGCCTATCAAAAATGAAACACCATACGGCCTGACACCCGCGTATTGCGTATAAACCTGCTGGCGGTCTGCAATGAATCGTGAAAGTGCAGGAACCGAAATTGGTTCGTCATAGACAAGCATGTTCTGCTGTGCCTTTACTCTGGCAGCATCAACAAGAACTCTTGCATCTGCGATAAGTCCGCTTGTTGCGGTAGCAATATGTTTGTCTAACATGAATATTTTTTCAACAGGGCTTAAAAGAGCGCTTTCTTTTTTCTTTACCCCGAAAATAACGCCGTTTTTGAAAACAACACCAACTGC
>JAGLMX010000180.1 GCA_023139785.1 Candidatus Aenigmatarchaeota archaeon
TATTTTCCATCATACGCTTTTCGGGACACAATACATCGCCTGCTTGAGCAAAAGACATCAAAAAAAATGATTCTTGAAGAATCAGGCGCAACAACCCAGGCAAAAAGAGAGCTTCTTAAAGACTTTGCATCAAGCGCAAGAAAAGGCTCTATGCTCCTTGCAGTGGTTGGCGCAAACTTTGCTGAAGGCGTGGATTTCCCGGGGGAGATGATGCTTGCAACAGTTATCGCAGGAGTTCCCCTTGAGCGACCGAGCCTGCTTACAAAATCAATGATTGACTATTATGACAAAAAATTCGGCAGGGGATGGGACTTTGCATACACATATCCTGCAGTGAATCGCGCAGTTCAGGCCGCAGGAAGGTGCATAAGATCTGAAACAGACAAAGGACTGATATTTTTTCTTGACAACAGATTCATGTGGCCCAAGTACAAGGAAGCAATGCCTAAAGACATTCATCTGGAATCGATAACAGACATAAAACAAGAGGTTTCGGGATTCTACAGTTCTTCGTAAACCGTATATTTTTATTCTTAGCACTTCGCACATATTTTATGGCAATCTCATGCTCAACATGCAAAGGCAGGGGCTTTTGCGGCGCCAAAAGGTGCATTTATCTTGACCGAATAAGCGCAGTCGCACCTATTGCAAAAAAAGTAAGCACCTCCTTTTTTGGCTCAAGCCCCCCATCGGTTTTTGTCGGGCGCATTGGCTACCCAAACGTCTTTGCAGGCGCACTCGCCCCGGCAGAGCAGGGGGACACAGCACTTTTTGACAACCCCTCTTTATGGGCAGGCAAACAAATGAGCATACAGGACATACTCGCATACAGGACATCTCTTGTCAATTCAAGGCTACGCACAAACATAAAAAAGAAGCCAAAATTTCTTGAATCAATACAGGAAATAGCAATGGCCAAAAAAAGCGTTGAGTTTGAGGCGCACTACGAAAAGCCGGTCTCTATGGGACTAGGCTTTTTTACAACAAGCGCGCCGATTGGCCCAAGCGGCAGCATATCAACCATGGCTTTGACAGAAAATGTGCGCGTTGCAAGAAAAGTTGACAGCATTGTTTCAGACATTCATGCGCAGGCAAAAACATCTGTTATCGAGCTTTTTGATAAATCTCTTTCAGAGAACTCAATAATGAAGCTATTTTCTGTCGGGCTTCTTGGACGAAAAACAGACAGAAAACTTGTCCCAACGCGCTGGTCAATAACAGCAATTGATGACACACTTGGCAAAAACATTATTGATGAAATAAAAGCACATGACATAATTGATTCTGTGCAGATACTAAAAGCAAACTACAATGGCAACTATTTCTGGATAATCCTTTTGCCAAATGTATGGTCCTACGAACTCATAGAACTAGGGCACGAGGGTGCTGTGTGGTCTGACAAAGGCACAAAAGTATGCGTAACAAAGGATTTTGAAAATTATTTTGGCAGGAAAAAATACGCCAGCATAACTGCCGGCGGATATTATGCAGCGCGCATCGGCGTTCTTGAATATCTTAATAAAATAAAGAAGCAGGCATCTGTTTTAATTGTGCGCGAGATACTGCCTGATTACTTTGCGCCCCTCGGTGTGTGGGTTGTGCGGGAGACAGTGCGCAAGGCAATGAATGCAAAGCCAGTGGTTTATGAAAGTGCAAAACATGCAGTTCTTGCAACCCAGAAAGAGATGAAAGCGCAAAAAGATATTTTTCATGAAAGTGTTCTTTTGAAAAAATCATTTTCACAGAAAATGCTTTCTAGCTTTGCATGAACATTTGCATTGCTAAAGCGTCAGAGTCTTTATTCTTCTTGCCGCCTCTTTTGTCCTCTCAAT
>JAGLMX010000181.1 GCA_023139785.1 Candidatus Aenigmatarchaeota archaeon
TGGGTGTGGTCCTGCAAACGGCCATTGCCTGTAATTGGCATGCTAAGTTTTTTTGCAGATTCCCTGCTGTGCATGTATTGCTTTAGAACTCCGTTTTCAAGCAGGATATTTTTCTTTGATTTGATGCCTTCGTCATCATAATAGACAGAGCCCCACGCACCGGGAATTGATCCGTCGTCATAAATTGTCACCGTGTCGGAGGCCATTTTTTGGTTTAGCTTTTTTGCAAGAAGAGACCGGCCATTTGCAATCCAATCCGCCTCAACGGCATGCCCGAAAACCTCGTGAACTAGTGTGCCTGCCACTTGCGGAGACATTAAGACCTGTGTTTTTCCTGCGTGAGGGGGTTTTGCAGACAAAAAAAGAGTTGCCTTTTTAGACACCTCTGTTGAAAATTTTTCGATGCCCTGTTGCATCACTTTTTCAAGGCCGCCTTGCGCAGCAGATACATCATAGTTCATTGCCTGCTTTGATGCGTCTCTCGCAACACATGTCATGCCTATGCGCGTGCGCTCTATTGTTGTTTCGAGTATGCTTCCTTCTGTGTTTGCAAAAACTTTTTCTGACTTTGATGCACTGATGCCGCCTTGCGCAAAAACAATGGTTTTGCTTTTGGCAAAATCAAGCATCTCATGAAGCAGTTTTCTCTGCTCCTCAAAAGACATATCAAAAAGGCTTTCTTTTCCAAGAACCTGCACTTTGTCATGCATCGGCTTTTGAGCATCAATCACTATTTTTTCTTTTTTAGTTGCTGCCACGGCAAGCGCGCATTTTCTTGCCGCGTCCACGGCTTTGTTGAGTGCGCTTCTTTCAGCAGACTGCGCAGATGAATATCCCCACGCGCCTTTTGCGAGCACGCGCACGCTTATGCCGAAATACTCGCCACTTTGCGCGGCCTCTTCTTTTGTGCTCACACCCATCGAAGTGTTCTTTGATGTTATTGTGCGAGAATCTGCATAAGAAACGCTATCAAGTCCTGCTGCGTAATTCATTGCATTTGTCAATATATCCTGCATTAGTATGCGCTCTCCTGTTTGTGTGTTATACGGGCATGCCGTTTTTTATTACAATCTTTCCGTCTGCATAAACGTTGCCCTGCTTGCCCTTCAGTATTTTTATCATGTCCTGGTGTGATGATGCCTCGTTTTTTCCCTTGAATGGTCCCTTGTTCCATCCAATTGCGATATGGATGCTGCCGTATATTTTTTCATCAACTATTGTTGTGCCAATGAATTCTGCGCCCGGGTTGCATCCAATTCCAAATTCTCCAATCATGTCTTTTTTGCCTGTGTTTGCAGCAAGGAATTTCTTAAACTTTTTCGCGCCATCTCCTTTTGCAGAAAACTCAACGGCTTTGCCTTTTTTAAACACCATCTTGAGGTCTCGTATGAGTCCAAACCCGCGCGGCGTAACATAATCAAAAATGATTGTGCCTTCTGCAGAAGTCTCTATCGGGGCAACAAAAACCTCTCCTGCAGGGAAATTATAGTGTTCTCCGCCTGCCTTCTTCTCCGGGGCAAGCGCATCGTCGCGCAAAAGCACCCTGTTTTTTATGGAAAATGTGAGGTCTGTGCCGTCATTTGCTGTGATGCGAATCCGGTCTTTGTTTTTGAATTGTTCTTCGTAGTTGTCAATAATATTTATCATTTTTTTAGAGAAGGTTTCCTTTAAAGAGGCATAAAAGACAGAAAAATATTTCTCTTGTGGGACAAAGCCTTTTCGCCTTATCGGGATTGAAAGAAGCGCGCTTCGCCCGCGTGCCTTTTCGTATGCATTGTATCTTGCGCGGGATGCCTTCGCTCCATATGCAAGTTTCTCTTCAAGCCCGC
>JAGLMX010000182.1 GCA_023139785.1 Candidatus Aenigmatarchaeota archaeon
ACCCTGAAGTTACGCACACAAAATGTGGCAAAAAGATTTTCGAGAACTTTGTGTTTGGCGTGTGCAAAGCAAAAAAAGACTGGAGTATGCAGGACTTTATCGAAAGGACTGTTGTTTCAATAAAAGAGCAGGCAAACGGAAGGCGCGCTGTACTTGGCTTATCCGGTGGTGTGGATTCTTCAACAGTTGCGGCACTTGTCGGACAGGCACTTGGCAAAAACCTTACAGCAGTTTTTGTTGACACAGGGTTTATGCGCAAGAGAGAGTCTGAGTTCATAAAAGAATCTTTTGGAAAACAGGATATTGACCTTAAGATGATTGATGCAAAGAAAAGGTTTTATTCTGCGATGAAAGGCGTAGAGGATCCTGAGAAAAAAAGAAAAATAATCGGAAAAATGTTTATTGATGTTTTTAATGAAGAGGCAAAAAAAGCGGGCGCAAAGATTCTTGTGCAGGGAACGATATATCCAGACAGAATTGAGAGCGGCGCGACGAAAAATTCTACCGTAATTAAGAGCCACCACAATGTGGGCGGGCTGCCAAAGGATATGAAGCTTGAGCTTATGGAGCCTTTGCAGGATTTGTATAAAGACGAAGTGCGTAAGGTTGCGGAAACAATTGGAATGCCAAAAGAGCTTGCATGGCGCCATCCGTTTCCGGGTCCGGGGCTTGCGGTGAGAATACTTGGTGAATGTGCGCCTGATTATGTGAGAATTCTTCAGGATGCGGATTATATACTTCTTGATGAATTAAAAAAATCAGGGTGGTATGACAAAATATGGCAGGCGTTTGCAGTGCTTCTTCCTGTAAAGAGTGTTGGGGTGCAGGGGGACGCGCGAAGCTACAAGAGTGTTATTGCGCTTCGGATGGTTAATTCTGTTGACGGCATGACAGCTGATTTTTCAAAGGTT
Organism: Candidatus Aenigmatarchaeota archaeon; assembly: GCA_023139785.1. Lineage (GTDB taxonomy): Archaea > EX4484-52 > EX4484-52 > EX4484-52 > B79-G9 > JAFCBV01. The sequence continues at coordinate 912 of JAGLMX010000182.1, forward strand.
CCGCATGAGGTGCTTGAGGTAATATCATCGCGCATAACGAATGAAGTGAAAGAGGTCGGGCGCGTTGTTTATGATATTACTAATAAGCCGCCGGGGACGATTGAGTGGGAGTAAGCCCAACAAACTTTTCTTTCATGGGACGCCCATTGGCTTGATGTCCCATCAAAGAAACAGTTTGATCAAAAGAAAGATTTGTCGAATGCTTTGATTTATTGGTTTGCATTCTCCAAGAATATAGGCAGGTTGAAGTTGGTTTTTGAAAAATTCTGATTTTCGGGGCTATATCATGCATAGTACAGAGGAGCTAAAAAAGTTGTATATTGCGAGCAAGACAGAGATTTCTGCAAGGCTTAATGAGTTCAAAAAACTTCGTGGTGCTTCTGATGAAAAGATTTTTTATGAGTTGTGCTATTGTGTGCTGACTGCGCACGGGTCTGCGCGTGCGGGACGGGGGGCGCAGGCAAGGCTTGAGAAAAACGGGTTCTGGCATGTGGGGGATATTGGGGATTGTTTGGATGGTGTGCGCTATCGGAACAATAAGAAATTGTTTCTTTTGAATAACAGGGCGAATATAATTTCTGATTCTTTGAATTTGCGTGAGTTTCTTGAGGGGGATGGTTTTTTGGTTCGGAATAAAGTGGCGAATGATTCAATGTATTTTAAAGGGCTTGGCATGAAGGCGGCGTCGCAGTTCTTGCGTAATGTCGGGGTTTCAGATCTTGCGATACTTGATCGGCATATACTGAAGAGTTTGAAGGATTATGGGGTGATAAAGGAGATACCTTCTTCGATTACAAAGAATGTCTATATTGAGATTGAGGGAAAGATGCAGGGGTTCTCCAAAGGGATTGATGTGCCGATGGATGCGCTTGATATTTTGTTCTGGACGGGGATGAGCGGGGAAT
>JAGLMX010000183.1 GCA_023139785.1 Candidatus Aenigmatarchaeota archaeon
CGCGGCATAAAGGGCAAAGAAGAATTATCAAAAATGCGCCTGGCTGCGAGCATCACAAAAAAGGCTCTTGATGTGGTGCAAAAAAAGATGCGCTGTTCTGATGAAGGTACGCTTGTTCGCAAAGTTAAACAAGAATTTGCCCTAAACAATGCAGAACCTGCTTTTGCCCCTATTGTTGCAGGGGATGGTAATTCTGCAAACATACATTATTTTGAATGTGACCAAAAATATAACAAAATTCTTATGGCGGACATTGGTGCGCGAAAAGATTTCTATAATTCGGATTTCACGAGAACACATGTCCTGTGCAGGGACAAAGAGATGCTTCGGGCGCACGATACGATTGCGCGTCTTGTTGACGGGCTTTTGGATTTTGTTGCGGTCGGAAAGACCAGCCTTGAAGTGCACAACTATGCAAAAGACTTTCTTGTAAAATCAGGATATAAAAAAGAAGCATTTTCTAATTTTCATGCGCTTGGGCACGGGGTCGGGCTTGATGTCCACGAGTGCCCGCATATAACAGAGAGGGCGCCTTCTGCAAATACGATTCTTCGGGAGAATATGGTCTTTGCGCTTGAGCCTGCGCTCTATTTAAAAAATAAGTTTGGAATTCGAATAGAGAGTACGTTTTTGCTTACAAAAAAAGGGTTGAAAGAATTATGATTGTCGATGGCGTTGTATGAGAATTCTTTTTTGTATGTGGCCTCGGGGGTCTATCTAAAAGATAATGATGTTTTGTATACTCAGACACAATATGATTTGTGTTTGTGTGCCCGCCATACAGGGGTTGTGAATAACGGCAGACCCCACCAGATAACTTTAAATGTGGGGGTGCCCATATATGCGTTGTAAGATTACGCATAGTTATTGGCGAAATATATGGAAGAAACGAAAAAATTTGAGATTGTTGTTAAAGATGGTCACGATGCGTTGCGTCTTGTATTGCCAGATAATGTTGTAGATCGAATTAAAAAATTAAGTCCACATGATCACGGAGATTTTAAAGAACTAAATAATGACGACATTATGAAGGTCATGGTTAAATCATTAGATATACTTCTATATGGCTTCGAGCATTCTCCACTACACACAGAAACGACCGTCTGTTCAGAGTGCGGTCCAGTTACAACGGAGAAGAGCAGTCATGGTGAAAAAAAGACGGGCAACCCATAACTTTAGAGGTTCGTTGGAGGATTATATTGCATCAGATATTTCTCTAAAGAATATGCGCGTAATACGGGCCTCTGGAGGTTCTAAAGATGAGCGCGCTGAAACAGCCACGATTGAATCATACAGAACGAAACTAGAACTAAATAATATGAAGAACGCAAATGGTATTAATTTGTGGGTCTATAAAATCAAAGTGATTTTCTTAATTCTGTGTTCGATAATCCTTGGCGGAATATTCCTTGTATGCTACTCTGTCGCTTGAGTTCAATTCTTGGGCATATCACAAGTTGTTGGCGTTCCCACTACCATTCGAGATTTGTCATGGATTATTTTTGAGACCATTAAAGTTGTGTTTGCAGGCGTTATAGGGTATCTTATAAAGGATAACTTCTCACATAGATCAGAAAACGCGTAATCTACCACAGTTGCGTATTAAAATCCTTTTCAGAGCACCACACAGAATCAATTGCAAATATTACTTATTTAATGCCCCTGCAAGCCCCTGTTTCTCAATAAAAGCATGCGCACATACACACGCACTAGAAAACTCCGCGCCCCCGTCTTCTGAAACCTGCTGTGTTTCTTTTGTCA
>JAGLMX010000184.1 GCA_023139785.1 Candidatus Aenigmatarchaeota archaeon
CCTGCAATAACTATATTCAAATCAACATGCTTTCTCACAGCAGAGACCGTGCTTCTTGGTACATGCTCCGGCGCACCCGAACCGGACTCAAGAATCACAAAGCGCATACCCATATGCTGGGCTGCAAGAGAATACACAACAGCAACATCAGGCTTTGCCCTCGGGATAAGACGCGATTCCCCTATCCACCCAACAGTCTGGCCGGGCTCGAAAACAAGATATGCAGTTGGAATCGGCTCAAGCCCGTACTTCTTTATTGTAGGTGCGCCAAGAATCGGCGCTCCGGCAACCCAGTAAGGATTACTTGAATTAAGAAGGCTCATAAAATATATGGAATCCGCATATTTTGTAACAGTTCCTGTATTTCCCGGGAAAAGATGCAACGGAAGGTCCACTTCCTCGCCAATCATCTGTGCAGCAGCATCAAGAAAAGGCCCCTGCGCCCCGATTGAGCCACCAAGCATTATAACATCAGCCCCGCCCTCATAAAGCTTCTTTGCAAGGCCCAGTGCGCGCTCAGGCGTCTGTTTTAATGGATCCGGGTCTATAAGCCCCATAAACACCCCTCTTCCGGAGTCTGTTATCTCATTTATGCGCTTCTCAACTTCACCCTTGTACTTCATAGATAACGATTATCTCATTATCTATTTAAAATAGAATCCCCACCTGTTTTTTAATGGAATTAACAGAAAAAGCACTAAAAGAAGCGACTCTCAAAATAAAAAATCTGCTTGAAACAAACAAGCTCGCCACAATCCTTGTCCACCATAATGCAGATCCTGACGCAATTGGCAGCGCGGTTGCGCTTTCGCAAGCGCTTTCGCAATTCAAAGTAAAATGCACTGTCTTTGCTCCGGCAGACATAAGCCGCCAGTCAATGGCCATTCTTTCAAAATACCCATATCCGATTCAGGAAAAATCAAAACTTGAAAGCCTTGTATTCATAGTTGATTCTTCTTCAAAAGAACAGGTGCCTGTAGACATACCAAAAGAGTGCGCTGTTGTACTAATAGACCACCACAGGCCAGGAAACCTTGTAAAAAGAGCAAACATCGCAGTAGTTGATTCCGCTTCTCACTCAACAGCAGGCCTTGTGCTTTCCGTTCTCAAAGAACTTAGCGCAAACCTTACGCGCGAGATACGATTCTTTCTGCTTGCAGGCCTTGTTGCAGACACAGCATTTCTCAGGAAAGCCTCAAGAGATGACTTAAAAAAAGCTGTTGAGCTGTCAAAAGATATTGAACTAAGTGATATTTTTTCATCCCTGAACACAGAAGAAGAAGTCTCAGAAAGAATTGCAAAACTGCAATCAGCAAAGCGCCTCGAGCTGTACCGGATTAATGATTTTCTAATAGCGTTCTCGCATATTGGCTCATTTGAATCGCGTTCAGCACTAAGCCTTGTTAAATCAGGCGCCGATATTGCCATTGTTTTCAACCTTCAGAAAAAAGAACTCCGCCTCTCAGGAAGGATGCGAAGTAGTGTACCTGAAAAACTGGACCTCGCGCGCGTCTTCCGGTCTTTGGACAAAATAATAGAAGGTGGCGGAGGCGGACACAGGACAGCGGCATCTGCTAATGGCAAAAATACGAAAAGTATAAGTACAGCAAAATACAATCTTATTTCGTATTTTGAAAAAAGCCTTGCCAAAAAGGCAAAAAAGATTTTGTGAGATGTAATGAATGGATAATCTTGTCAGGCGCCTGCTTGAGCTGGGAGTTGATGTCGGTACAAAAAGCGCC
>JAGLMX010000185.1 GCA_023139785.1 Candidatus Aenigmatarchaeota archaeon
GTAGAACTCGACAAATGGGCTGACGAACTTTTGATAGATGTCTTGCGCGAGTCAGAAATGGTAAAAACAATCGCTTCTGAAGAACAGTCTGACATCATAGAAGTATTCACCCAAGACGAAGGCTTTGGCGTAACACTTGACCCTCTTGACGGCTCATCCCTAATTGCAGTGAACCTTACAGTCGGGACAATCATCGGAATATACAAAGACGGCAATGTACTGCAAAAAGGAAAAAACATGGCGTGCGCAATGTACATCCTCTACGGCCCTCTCACAACACTTGTTTACACCATAAAAAAAGGAGTGCATGAATTCGTTATGAAAGATGACGGCACATTTGAACTTCTCCGGGAAAACCTCATCATGCCTGAAGGAAAACTATATTCTCCTGGCGGGCTTAAAAAAGACCACACAGAAAAACATACTAAATTTCTTGAGTCCCTTGAGTCATCAGGGCATAAACTAAGGTACAGCGGCTCATTCGTCGCAGACTTCCACCAAATCCTAAGATACGGGGGCATATTTTCATATCCTGCACTGAAAGACAAGGAGTCCGGAAAGCTACGGCTCCTTTTCGAAGCAAAGCCCATAGGGTTTTTAGCAAGAGAGGCAGGCGGGGAAATCAGCACAGGAGAAGAAGACATACTTGATATAACCCCAAAATCCATAGACCAAAGAGTTCCGCTTTATGTGGGCAGCAAAAGCAAGATACAAAAACTTGAAGAATATATGAGAGGATATAGATAAGAGGTGCATTTTTATGAGTGATACATTCGAACCAATTGCAGGAGGAATTATTTTTGATTCCATACGGGACAAAAACACAATAGTAATGGCGGCAAACATACGCTTTGTACCCGGAATTACAAAAGGGATATTTCGCGCAGCAAAAGACGCAAACGCACCCTTGCTAATTGAAAGTGCAAAGTCCGAGTGCAACCTTAACGGAGGGTATATCGGGCACACACCAAAAACATTTGCAGACGCTGTCATTAGTATAGCAAATGAAGTTGGATTTAAAAACTGGGGGCTTCATGCAGACCACATCGGCGTAAAGACCGGAGATGAAAAAGAAATAGAAAATGTGAAAAAACTTATTCTTGCGCAAATAGAAGCCGGATTCACTTCCTTTGCAATTGATGCATCACACATATTCAACTTTGAAGGAAAAACTACCCTTGAAGAGCTTTCAGGAAATCTTAAGGCAACAAAAGAGCTTGCTGATTTCATAGATACAAAGTGCAAAAAAAGAGGGCTTGAAAACTACGGGCTTGAAGTTGAGGTCGGGGAAATCGGAAGAAAAGACGATGGCGGCCTTGTTGTCACAACAGTTGATGAAGCAGTGACATTTTTACGCGAGTTAAACAAGCAGAATATATTCCCGCACGCAATTGCAATAGCCAATGGCTCAACGCACGGCAATATCTATAAAGACGGCGTGCAGGTGAAGCAGGTTTCTATCGACATACCTCAGACAAAAAAGATTGCAGAGGCATTAAAGAAAGAGGGGTTCAACACAAGAATAGCACAACACGGGATAACAGGAACCCCACTTGAACTTATCGCATCCTTATTTCCAAAAGGAGACATAATAAAGGGAAATGTCGGCACACACTGGCAAAATGTCGTCTATGATGTTCTAAAGGTTTTCGAACCCGAACTTTACAACAAAATTCGTGTATGGGTTCTTGAAAATCATTCCATTGAAGGAAAAAGCGATGAAGAAATATT
>JAGLMX010000186.1 GCA_023139785.1 Candidatus Aenigmatarchaeota archaeon
GATGCCTTTGATATGAAACAAAAGCCAGGCACCATTTGCCGGATTGATTTGGATAAAATTCAGAATACGTCTTATTCAACCCACAACGCACCTCTTTCAATGTTTGTTAAGGCATTCAAAGATAGTTGTGCCGAAGTCATTATAATTGGATTTCAGCCAGAAACAATTGAATTCGGGAAAGAAGTTAGTTCTGAAACGAGAATTGCAGTAGAAAAAACAAAAGCCATGATTGAAAATCTTATTCAATCCTGATTTTTTCCTTTTTTATGTATGCCTCTGCTTCTTTAACAGTTAAGTCCCCTGCTTTTGCAATTTTTGAAGAAACTTCATTGTGAGCCTTTTCCCATTTTGAAAGAGACTTTAGATAACCGAATTTTACGATTCCGCGTATAACTCCTGTTTCTTTGCTGTATGAAAGTGCATTTCTTATGGCTGCAAGCAGTTTCATGAGTGATTCGTTTTCAGTGTTTTCTATTATGCTGTCCCACGCCTCAAAAGAAAAATTTTCATCTTTTATCATGTGCGCTGCACGTATTGTAAGAGCAACATCGTTTTCATTAGCCATTTAATTCAACTCAATATTTTATCACAAACTTTTTTTTATCCGGTTCTGCCATTTCATATTCGGTTCCCATCTTGATTGCGTGGCGGTTTATCCTTGCGCATGCTTCCTCGCACTGGGCGCAAAACACGCATTTCCCAAGGTCAATTGAGTATGTTCTCTTGTTGCGGTCAACTTCTATGGCACCTGTTGGGCACTCTCTTGCGCAAAGGCCGCAAAAAATGCACTTTTTTTTATCATAAACGTGTTTTGACCTAAGATTTTTTGGCACTTTTGGCTTTGTGTATGGGTATTTCTCTGTAACTGGTTTTTTCAGCATGTTTTTTATTATTTCCGGTAGCAGCTTCATAGGAAGCCTCCATGCTGTAGGGTTAGATTTATGACTAAAACACCTGCGAGAGTCCAGTAAAACCAAATTGCCTGCTCTATTCTAAAGCGCGCAAGAGTTGCGCGAAACACAGCAAGTAAAAATAACAGCACAAGCGTTTTTGCAACAAAACCCAGTATGCTTGCAGAGCCGCCGAAAAAAAGCGCAACTCCGAGTGCAAGCAGGGCAACGGTTTTTACTGCATGCGTTAATTCAACCATTGCGAGGCGAAATCCTGAAAATTCAATATAATAGCCGCCTACAAGTTCCTGATGCGCGGCAGGTATATGAAACGGGGCAAGCTCGACCTTGCCAAGCACGGCAACAAGAAATGCAAAAGCTGCAACAGGGAACTGCAATGCAAGAAGCCCGTTTGAAAGCTGTAGTTGGTTGAAATATGATAGAGACATACTTTGGTAAAAAAATACAGGAAATAAAATTGCGAGTATGAATGGCGCCTCATACGCAATCATCTGCATAAAACCTCTTGATGCGCCAATTATTGCATACGGGTTTTCAGAAGAGAAACCTGCCATGTAAAGGGCTGCGGAACTTAAGATGAGAAAATAAATTATAATCAGGAGATCTCCTGCGTTTAGTGCAACTGTACCTGCAACAGGAATCAAAAGCGCTGCCATGATTGCAGATGCAAAAGCTATGATGGGCCAAATAAAAAACCCATGTCCTGCGCCTTCATGAGAAAGGTTTTCTTTTCCAAAGAGCTTTATGGCATCATAAAATGCCTGCAATATGGGAGGACCTACCCTGTTTTGCATTCGTGCGCA
>JAGLMX010000187.1 GCA_023139785.1 Candidatus Aenigmatarchaeota archaeon
ATTATGCCTTCTTCAAGGTCAAAGGCAGCTACGCCGCCGATTGGAAATCCATATCCTTCGTGCGCGTCCGGCATGACGAGCGCATTATTGATTATGCCTTTTAGGGTCGCAACATTTGCTGCCTGCTGGAGAGTACGATCCTGTCGTATCTTTTCAGCAAGTCTGTCTGACGCAAAAATCTTTGCAGGAACGCGCATTGCGCCTGTTTTTTCAATTTCCCATGTTACAGGGCCTGTTTTCTTTAGAGGGATTGCGTTTTCGTTCATAAGAAGCACAGGCATAGTTTGGGTGGAACTTATTTAAGTCTTAAAGGGGCCTTTCTATTGCCTTTGTGGGCGGATACAAAATCAACATATATACTACAACAACTAGATTGAAAGTATGAAAAAATCACGCACCTATGAAAAATATCCTTATTGGATAATACTCATTTCAAGCTTTGTTTCAATTGCAACTTATTTGCTGGGCGCTTTGATAATACGCCGATTTGGTTTTAGTTTATTGGTTATTTATTTACTGTATATTTTATTGCTGGAAGCACGTCTCCTGAAAGAAGGTTGTGTTGATTGTTATTATTACGGAAAACAGTGCGCTTTTGGCAAAGGGAAATTAAGTTGTCTTTTTTTTAAAAAGGGCAATCCAAAGAAATTTGTTTCCAGACAGATTACCTGGAAACAGATTATTCCGGATTTTATGGTTTCTGTAGTTCCGATAATACTGGGCGTTTCCCTGCTGATAACTGATTTTGAGATTTTCTTGTTATTGCAAGTTGTGCTTCTTGTGTTATTTGCATTTGTCGGCAGCGCATTTGTTCGGAGTTCCCTGGCTTGCAAGCATTGCAGGCAAAGAGAGATTGGCTGTCCGGCAGAGCAGTTATTCAAGGCAAAAAAGTAGCCGTGTGGCTTGTTGGTACATTAGAAGTTTATATGTTGCTTTCCAATATGTGCTATGAAAATATCAGCGCAATGGTTCTGGGGTTTTATCGGGTCTTTGGGTTACATACTAGATGAACCTATATACTATGTTTTTTTCATGTTCTTTCTTGCGCCGCTTGCGCCTGAAAAGAAAACCCGCAGAGAAAAGGTTGAAAAATCGGTATTTCATGAAGTTCAGCAGTTTCGACAGGACTGGTTGTGGGTTATTCTTGTGTTTAGCTCGGTCATGGTCTTTGCAACCACGGGGCTTGTTGCAATTTCAGATATTTTGTCAGGAAATATAACTAGTGAGACGCATTTCCTGCTTGCAGCCGTAATACTTTTCGGTTTCGGTTTGCCGCTGTTTTTCTATTGGCTAAAAATGATAACTGATGTCAGAAAGGATGGCATATACATAATGTTCTTCCCTTTTTCACGAAAAATACTTTTTTCTGAACTGAAAAGCTATGTCGCAAGAATGTACCGCCCTATTGGGGAGTACGGTGGATGGGGTGTGCGATGCAACTGGGGAGGAAAGGGTATGGCGTACAATGTGTTCGGAAACCGCGGAGTACAGCTTGAACTTGCAAGCGGAAAGAAGATTTTAATTGGTTCGCAAAAGCCTGATGAGCTTGTTCGGGCGATTGATGCGGCTATGCGGAAAAAGGGCGCGTGAGTGCCTGAATATATTTTTATCACGCTTATTAACTAAGAAAGACAATTTCTAGATGTGATCTATTGCCTGCCAAGAAAAAAGTGTCCTATAGCAAGCTCATGAAGCAGCACCTGAAAGTTCTTCG
>JAGLMX010000188.1 GCA_023139785.1 Candidatus Aenigmatarchaeota archaeon
CGAAGACCTTACATTCTATATAACTCCACCTTACGGTACAAAACAGGACACGTATGCATTTGACTTTGATGTGGTGTCCCAGATGAGTCCGAATATTTCTGTCCAAGAGGAAGTCGTCTTGTATGTTCTTGCAATGTCAGGACTTAACACAACTACATTTCGGCCGTCAAAGTCTGTATATGATATTGGTGAGAAGGTAACGATTCTTGTCGGCGTAAGGAACACAGGCACTTCGACTTCAAAGAAAAGCCATATGATTTTGAGGGTGTCTGGCATGACTAGTGCAGAGCGCACTATAGACATTCCGGCTCTTGAAGTTGATGAGGAGAGAATCTTCACTGAAGAGTTTATTTTTGATATGTATTCTGCAAGTGGCGTGTATGGTGCGTACATTGAGATAATTAATGAGCTTGGGGATAAAATCGGGACTGCGACAACATCATTTTCCATAGATTCAAAGGCAATTTTTGAAAAAGACGAAATAACAGATGGCGGTATTCTTGGAAAGAAGACAGAAATTACAATAAGAAACAGCGGCAACAAGAGAGCGACTGAGACTGTGATGATTGACAGCCCATTTCTTATAAGTGCATACAATTTTGAGAACCCGCCTCTTATTGAGAGAATTGACGGACAGAAAAAGCTTGTATGGCACTGCGAGCTTGCGCCGAATGAAAGCTGCACTATACGCTATGAGGTGCGGTACTGGATATGCCTTTTGGTGATTGTGCTTGCAATAATACTTATGTTTGTCATCATACGTGAGGTGCAGAAGCCCGGAATAAAGAAAAGAGTTATCAAAGGGGCGGAGCACACAGTCCATATTGAGATAAAGAACAATGGCCGAAAAATGCTTGATGATGTACAGGTTTCGGATCTTGTGCCGGCGGCGTTTGTTGTTGTCGGAAAATACGGAACTGTCCGTCCGTCACTGGTGAAGAAACGAACCGCGGGAACAGATATTGTCTGGAGAATAGGAAAAATTTCGCCTGGTGAGGAACGCATATTTTCGTACAAAATAAGGCCAATACTTGATGTTGTTGGTAAGATTGAAATGCCTCAGGCGAAAATATTCGCAAAGGACTCAAAGGGAAAGATTACAAAAAATATTTCTTCAAAGATTGTTGTTGAGTAAATTACCTGTGAATGTAGCGCAGTGTAGTGAAGCACCGCGCTACAACACAAGACGTATGTGCTTTAATTAACAGCCCCATTTTTCAATTGCGCCTGCGAGTTCTTTATGTGTTTTAGCATACTGTTTTAGCGAAACTTCTTTTGTCACGGCTTCGGCTGCCTGCCTCACTGCCCTGGCGCCTGCTCTTGTGCCATCAGGATGCCCGTGTACGCCTCCGCCAAACTGCATGATGACATCGGTTCCCATGCGCTTTGCAAGCTTTGGAACGTGCCCCGGATGAAGGCCTCCTGATGCGACAGCAAAAACAGGTTTTATGCCAAAAGATTTTTCATTGATTGCGCTTTCTATATCAATAACTTCTTTTGCGCTCCCGCTCATTTTGCCAACAAATGCGGTACCGATATGGAGTTGGTCTGCTCCGATGAGCCGGGTAATCTTTGCAAGGACAAGCATTGATATTCCGTGGTGCTCGTTTCTTGTAAGTGCTGCGTGCATTGCACGGTGCGCATGAAGTACAAGGCCAAGGTTCGCTTTTCTAAGTGTCTGAAGGGCTGAAAAACCGAGAGTCAATAT
>JAGLMX010000189.1 GCA_023139785.1 Candidatus Aenigmatarchaeota archaeon
TGTTTTTGACTGTGTTGTCAAGGGAGGTCTCGATGTTTGTGCCTGTCTTGACTGCGTTTAATAACTGCCAGAAGCTTCGCCTGTATGCAACAGAAGGATTTCGAAATATACTATCTTCAAGTGCCTGTGTTTCCGGCTTTCCGGCGTTTATTTCACAGACTATTTGTTTCAGCTCAACAGAACATTCCCCGTATCCTTCAGAAGCCGCCACAATAGCGTTATACAGTGGCACGCCGGATTTTATTTCAATCAAAAGGTGCCTCATTGCATAAGGCAGCTCCTGCTCGACTTTTCGCGCGCGCGCCTTTGCCTGTACTTTTGGCCGATACAATGCTGTGTAAAGCATCATCAGAAAGATTGCGGGTGTTGACAACAACCCTATTTTTACGATGGCTACATTTTTGAATATGACGCCCATTGCAGCCAGTGTCAGTGAAAGGCTGGCAGTTGAGTTTATCGCGGTTCTAAGAGATACAGCTATATGCTCGCGAAGGGTCAAAGTGCTTTTTGATTGCATGAGGTCTAGTTTCATACCGGAAAGTAACGGTTCAAGCCGCTGTGCAACAGAAAAATATCTTCTTGATGCGCGCACAATTTTTTTTTCATGAGACTTTCCAAGTATATTCTCACCTCTTCAGGCGCTTTTTTTCAAAAGCTCGTCAGAAAAAGCAGACCCTAATAACTCTGTTACAGAGGCATTCTTTTTTACGAGCGTGATAACCTTTTTCTCGTTTTTATAGTATTCTGCAAATACTTTTCCGACACTATCTATTGTCTTTACCTTGTTTTTTCTCATCCAGTTAAGGACTGCTATTTTGTTTTGTATGTCTTCTTCAAAATCAGTTTCTGTCATGCCGGTGTACATATTGATTTCATTCATCATCCGGATTATCTTGGAGTTTTTTTCCATCTTATCTGTTCTCGGGTTCCATCGATAGATTATATTTAACCTGTTTGCTTCTTCAAGGGAAATGACTTCAGCGATTTCAGTAGTTCTTCGTATTCCGCGCCTCCTGTGCCTGTACTGTACTACGATAAGGTGCAGTGCACCAAGAACGCTTTCAGGCAGGTTCATAGGCGGGTTTATAAGGCGCTTGTACACCTGCTCTGCATTGTCTGCGTGAAATGTTGCGTATGCAGAGTGCCCGGTCCTTATTGCTTCAAACATCACTTCTGCTTCACGCGTTCTTCTTATCTCACCGATTATTATCCTGTCCGGCCTCATACGAAGCGAGTTCACAAGCAGGTCAAGCATGGTCACTTCTCCTTTTCCTTCAGGGTTTGCACCCCTTGATGAAAAAGGCACCCAGTGAAGGTATTCAGGAAGATTAATTTCCCTTGTGTCCTCTATGGAGATGATTCTCTGGTTTGGGGGTATGAACGGAAGAAGCACATTTAGCATAGATGTTTTTCCGGACGCGGTTCCGCCTGCAACAAGTATGTTTAACTCATACTGCATGGCAAGCCAGAGTATTGCGGCAGTTTCCGGTGAAAGTGTGTTTGCCTCAAGAAAGTGTATAATTGTCCATGGAGAGCGCGAAAATTTTCGTATTGTGAGTGTGTTTCCGTCTGTTGAGATTGGAAACAGCGTGGCATTTACACGGTCGCCTGTTGTGAGGTGTGCATCCATGAGCGGAGCCAGATTCGTTATCTGCCTGCCAACATGCCTGCCAACAGATGATGAATAATTGTATATTGCTTCCTC
>JAGLMX010000019.1 GCA_023139785.1 Candidatus Aenigmatarchaeota archaeon
GAAGTGCAGGAGCAGTAACACTTGCAGTGCGGCTTTATGATGACGATAATTCATCATATACGACTAATCTGTCATCATTATTTCCAAACGAGGTGAAATTCTGGATTACAAACGATAGTACAGCCTCTGTATGGAATGAGGAAACAATAGATACAAAGAATGCGACGCATTATTATCTTACCTTCAACCCCGATTGCACCTATGCTGCAAACCAGCAGAAGTGGAAGGTCAACATATCAAGCAATTATTTTAAAGAAAATGACACAGAGGGCATATTCAGCCTTTATGTAAATATTTACGGAGATTTTACTGCAACTCACATTTTCCCGGACACAACTACAAACTACACTCAGGACGACATAATACCAGTCAACGGCACTCTTGCTGATGAGTGCAGTGCAGTAACAGGGGCATCAATTTATTTCAATATGACTTCAGGGGCAAACTCATATCGCTGCCCTCCGGCAGGGGACGCGACTGATGAAACCGGCGGAATGTACTCATGTAACTTTGACTCTGCAGGGAAGCCGGCAGGATATTACAACATAACAATGGTGGCGAATAAGTCATACAATAACCCGGACACTGATTTCACTGAAAGGGCGTTTTTCCTGTCAGCACCGATACAGCTTTCCAGCCCGCCAAACATAACACCTAAGTCAGCGGGTTGGGGTGCTGAGAGGAATTTCTCAATCATCGTAAGCCACTATACTGATGTCAACATGACCTTGTGGCATAGCAAGGGAGCAAGCGGAGGGCCATACAGCATTGCAAACAATACTATTGTTCCATCACCTTCAAACACACAGGTAGATGTGTTTCAGAATTATACGTGTTCAGACATAAGCACATGGTTCTTCAAGTTCAATGCAACAGATGTAAACGATGGAGGGGACTCGTCAACAGGAGTTATTGACTATACCATCACAAAAGATGCAATTATTTTGGGGCAGGAGGACGTTGGAAATGCATCATATGTTAACCGTTCCGACACTCTGGTGCATACAGCAATACGTCTTGCGCACAGTGTGAACGACACTGAGCGAAATATGCTTGCTGCGAGCCCTCAGGCAACAATATACATGAATGCAACAACAGACAATGATGCTGCTTTCACTACTTATGCATCCAATCAGACAAACTCAAGCGGATATGCAAACTTTGATTTCCTGCCTGACTGCTCGTATTCTGTCGGGGAGCAGAAGTGGAGAACATATCTTTCTGAAGACACCTGTTATTCAAATGCGCTTTCAGAAAACTTTACAGTATATTTGCAGGGAGACCTGAGACCGAATGTCACAAAGCCAGTAAATCTCTTTGAATATCAAAACGGCATTGAGAACGTTACAATAAACATAACTGTCCCGGACGAATGCAACACAAGCGTAACAGGCGTTTCATTCAACATCACACTGAACAATACTGATGAAAGTGACATTGATTACTGCACAAATATCATTGAGCTTGGCAACGGGAATTATTCATGCGAGTGGAACACAACTTCAACAGGTGTCGGCCGATATGATATAATGGTGCTTGCATACGGTGTTGAATATTATAATAATGGCACAACCACCAGAGTAGATTCATTCAGGATTATCCCGCCACTAAACAATCCTGCCAATATTACGAATAGCTCCATACTGCATAACCCATGGGGCTGGGGAGGGGTATTCAACTTTTCAGTAGAAGTCTATGACCAGGATTATGACAATGTTAATGTCAGTTTCTGGATTTCGCCTGACAATATAACGTGGACATATCATGATTCAAAGAACTGCACTGCCTGCAATGGCTGGAATGAGCTTAACTTCAGCTATGAAGGGTTCTCCTGTTCAGACCAGCAGATGTGGTACTTCAAGTTCAATGCAACTGACGGCATAAACGTAACAGTAATTCCGGAGGGCAACTTTACAGTTCAAAAAGACAATGTAACAATTTCGTATTCTGCAGGCGGTGGGAATGCAACCTATGTGAACCGGTCTGCACCCGGTACAACCCGTCTCATATTGCAAGTATTTGATGCAATCAATGTGACAAACCCATATCTTCCTGCAGGAAGAAATGGCACTCTTTGGGTAACATACAACGATTCCTACTACAACAGCGGCTATTTCAACCAGACAAACTCAAGCGGGCACATAAATTATGATTTTAAGCCATCATGCTCTCCAAAGTATTCTGTAGGCCCGCAAAACTGGACAGGCGGGATAATAGATACAGACACATGCTATTTTGCTGCAAATTACACCCAGCCACTGATAGTGTATGTCGTAGGCGACATGAACGACACCCTTGTCTCTCCGGCAGGCGAGGATTTCTTTGAAGGGCAGAATGTTTCTATAAGGATGAATATAACAGAAGAATGCAGTGTTCTGGATACCCTGAATGATGCTCTGGTATATTTTAACATAAGCCACGATGCGTATTCAGACACATGTACACTCATCAATGAGACAACAGGATACTACAACTGCACATGGAATGTTACAGGAACACCTGGCGGATGGTACAACATAACAGCAGACTTAAGCAGGACATATTTCAATTCCAAATCAACACTAAACGCCAATGCATTTTTCCACCAGATAAATCCGATCCTTTCGTTTGCTTCTGCGGACAAGTCTGCGGTTCCATGGGGAGATAATGTTGCAAAGTCACGGATAACATTTACAGTGAATGTTACGGACGATGACGACACAGTGAATGTGACCTTATGGGAATCAAAGGGTTCATCAACAGGCCCGTGGACTCTTGTAAGCTGGCAGGCATGTACGGATTGCATCAATACAACAAAGACATTTACAAGAACATATGATGAATGCGTTGATGTTGACACTTGGTACTGGAAGTTTAACGGAACAGATACAGACAATCTCGGGCATGAAGAGCCTGTCTACAGTTTCAATGTCACAAGGCGCGGCATTTACTTTGTTTATTATGATGGAAATGAGACAGATGTTTATCGTGAGGGTGCAGACCATACATACCTGAGAGTGCGGACATACGATAATTACACAGACCTGACTATGAGCAATAATTATCAGGGGTATTTCTGGGTAACAACCGATGGCAGTGCAACAGAAACATGGGGCTCTGGCATCAGTGACCTGACAGATTTCTCAGGCTACATTGAAACGAACTTCAATCCCGGGTGCGCAGCCCCTCTTTATCTTACAGGGAATCAGGATTGGAAAGCAGGATTGACATTTGCCAGCTGCTATTATGACACCAACTCAACACTTTATGAACTTGACATAAACGGCACTATTACAAACAACATTGACTATCCAACAGGTTTGGAACGCCTTGAGGTAAATACAAATCTTACAATGTACGGAACCCTAAGCGACGACTGCACTCCAACAACAAGCGCATACGTGTCCGGCGCATCGGATGTCAGGTTCCGCATAACAGGGCCGAACATAAAATTATGCGATTCATTCTATGACTTTGGAAACGGCACATACAATTGCACATGGAAAAATATAGGGCCGTCCCTTGGCGCGCACAACATAACTATGAATTCCACAAAGCAGTACTACAACTTTTCAAGTGTCTTTGAGGAAGACGCGTTTATAATCGGAAGGGCACCTGAAACCCGCGACACTTTTGTTGATATTGAGCAGGACGGATGGGGACACAATTACACATTCAAGGTTGAATTCAGGGATGTTGAATCCGGCGACACAGACAATGTCACATTCTGGAAAGCATACAGCCAGTCAGGACCGTGGTATTATGTTGATTCAGAAAACAGGACCGACAACATTACCTGGACAAATGTCACATTCAGCAAGATATTTGACTGCTCTGATTTCGTGCAGGGACCGTATCTCTACTACAAGTTCAACATGACAGACAACCTCGGATTCACAAACGAGTCTGTGATAAAGAACATAACTCTTGAGAAAAACGATATTGACATAACGTATGTTTCAGGAGAGGATGCCAATATCAATCGTGAGGGGGCTTATTCGAATTATTTTGTTGCTATTGTGAATGACACTGACTTCGGTGCACTCGTCGGGGCAGATATAAACGCCACTGTCTGGAAAACAACTGATGAAGCAGCTTATGATATCGGAAACAAAACCGTTACTGATTCAGGCAGTTATGTGAATTACTCCTTTGACCCGGGTTGTAGTTATATTGCATCAGACCAACAATACTGGCTCATCGGGACAACAAACAACACCTGTTACATGGATCAGAACATGAGCGAGCCAAAGAAATTTTTGATTACAGGCCAGTTGAAAAACTACCTCCTGCTGCCAGAGGACGGCTCCATATTCAATGTGACTGACCAGATACTGCACAACTTCTCTGTCGGGACTGATTGCGCAGTGGACGGCAACCTAAGTGCCGCCACAACCACACTTTCCCTGAAGCACACAGGAGGGACAACATATCCCTGCAATACTTATGACGAAAGTACAGGATATTATAATTGTACATGGAACTCAACAGAAAAGCTTGAAGGAAACTACACTGTAAACATTACAGCAACTCTTTCGAATTACCTGTCAAACATAAGCTGGTGGACGAACCGTTTCTGGCTCGAGAACCTGAACGCGACTTTAGATAATCAGTCAGTTACCCCTTCAAGCGGCGGGTGGTCAATGCGGTTTGAGTACAATATTTCAATTGATGACCCTGAAAATGACACTATAAACTGTACACTTTTCACCAACACAACAGGTATTTGGGTTCAAAGAGGCATAGATACTGTGGTGGGCGGAAAAGGAAACTGCACCATCGCGGTCTGGAATTTCGGTTCTGGGGATGTCGGCAATGCAGAGTACATGTTTCAGATAGAGGACGCGGAGTCAGCAAATATAAGGAACACAACAGTTTTCAGCGGACCAACCATAACAAAGCCACAGGTGAATGTGACATTCATTTCACAGAATGATACCGGTGTTGACCGTTCAACAGAAACAGAGTATCTTATTGTTCAGGTCTATGACCTTGAAAACGAGTCGTATGTGAATGCCACAAACGTGACTTTCTGGGTCACTGAAAACGGGCAGGATTACGGAAGCGGGCAAATGTTCCAGACAAATGTGTCCGGTTATTCAACATATGGCTTTGCGCCTGCATGTTCCCCGTACTATACACCAGGTGTACAGATTTGGTTGGCAGGAGCCACAGATGACCGGTATACAAATGTGAATACAACAGAAAATTATACTCTCTGGATTTCTGGTATGATGAACAACTTGATGTTATCTCCTTCAGGAGAAAAGTTCCTTCAGGGCGAAGAGAATGTGACAATCAGGGCAAACATAACCAGCGATTGCCCCGTGCAGGAGACAATGAACAGCACACAAGTCAACTTTACCATGACATCACAGTACACCAGCACAGATTATTTCTGTACAACCGAAGTGTACAACGAGTCCACAGGATACTATAACTGCACTTTTGACACAACAGGCAAAGACCCGCGCGCTTACAACATAACCATGAAATCCACACAGGAATATTATGCAACAAACATAACTGTCGAAGAATATTCTGCCGGAACAAAGGCATTTTGGATAGAGACGCGGCCTGTTTTGGATGCTCCTGATGTTGTGCCTCAGTCAGGCGGCTGGAGCGAAAAACATTATTTCACAGTCAATGCAACAGATTATGACCTTGACAATCTCATGGTCAAAGTGTGGTTCCGAAAAGACGGAAGCCCGTACTCTGCTCCAAATTCCTTTACAAACAACACAATTTCAGGTGTCGGACAGAATGTAACATTCCCGTCAAAAACTTTTTCAGGCACAGATGCAGGATCAACATGGTATTATAAGTTCAATGTAAGTGAAGGTGATGGGTACATAAACGAAACCGGAGAAAACAGTTTTTATATTGAGCCGGACACGACATTTGTGGAGCATATTCAGGGCAACAACAGCGTGGTGAACCGCTCTGCATCATCTCCTGACCCGGATTATAATGTCACTTTTATAACAAAAATATGGGATGTTGACAAGGACCCGGACGCTGTAGTCATAGCAAGGAAGACAAAATTCTTCATTACAAATGACACAGCCGAAAATTATATGGGCTACCCACCGGGCTTTATATGGACTGACGACGAAGGCATAACCACATACACTTTGGAGCCGGGCTGTGAGTTTTCAGTCGGGCCGCAGAAGTGGAAAGCAGGAATACTTGATAACACAGATTACAACTCCACGAATTCAAGTGTCTTTTATTTCAATGTAACTGCAAGCCCACTTGAGGTTGTTCTTGAGTATCCAAACGGCCAGACATTTGTCAAGGGTGTTGACAACATACTGCTTCGGGGAAATGTAACTGATGAGTGCGGGCTTGTAGCCGGGGCAACAGCAAGCATAAAAGTTATTAGAGGGGTAACACAGTACGCTGAGTGCAACCCTTCAAATGACGAGGGAACCGGATGGTATAATTGCACCATTGCAAACACCACACATGCAGAGGGCGGCCAGAACTGGCCAACAGGATTGTATAATGTTACTATTCAGGCAGATAAAGCATATTACGAGGGTTCAGAGACGTTTGTAGTGGAAAACGCATTCCGGCTTGTTACAGTGCCTATACTCTCAGGCCCTTCCGCATCCTCTGATGAAGGCGGAAACCTCGGTGGCTGGGGTGAGACATGGGATTTTGGAGTGAATGTAGAGGATGCAGACGGTAATGATGTAACAATATATTTTTGGGTGAACCTTACCGGAACTTGGGAACTTCTTAATACAACAACATGGAACAATCCGGGTTATCAGGAGTTTGTCCCGTTCATAGACAAGACATTCACATGTTCTGCAACACCGGACCTTGGCACAAAACAATACATGTTCAATGCATCAGACGAGTATGGATACAAGGCCAATATTTCATCAACATTTACTCTTGAGAAAGACGATACTGATGCAATACCGACCAGCACACTAGGAGAGTCTGTTGACAGAAACGGTACGGATACCATACTTCTCCGTGTAAGGCTTCGCGATACAGATGCAAGCCAGTATGTCGGTTCAGGAGTTTACGGAAAAATATGGGTGACGCAAAATTATAGCGACACATCAAGTTATGATGAGGGATATATTTTGCAGACAGACGCTTCAGGATACCTGGATTACAATTTTGACATAAACTGCTCTTACACAACCGGTACGCATACATGGATGGGTGGAACATTTAACGACGAATGCTATGCAGACCCAATATACAACGAGGACGATTTTGATTCAAAAGGAAAGCTCTCCACAAACATTGAGCTTCCTGTAAATGGCACGGGATACAACACCGGAACCCCAATTCCATTCAGGTTTAATGTGACAAGTGACTGCCAGAATGAAGGCACACTCAACGTGACCTCAACAGGCATTGAACTTCAGAACCCGTCGCTTTCATGGAAAGCATGTTCTCCTATAACCAGCGAGGGCGGAGCAAATACGGGCTGGTACAACTGCACATGGGACTCTACATTCAATGAGCCTGGATGGTGGAATGTAAGAACAAATGCTACGAACAACACCTATTACACAGCGCAGGATATGTGGGACGAAAGATTCGAGCTTATCAATTCACCGCCAATATATAATTCAGCAAATGTCACACCCAACATAAGCGGTTGGGGATACCACTACAACTATACTGTCAATGTAACTGATTCAGACATGGACGATATTAACTGCACACTATACACAAGCGCAAACAGCGGTTCCTCGTGGGTTGAAAGAGGCACAGTAGTAGTTCCGCTGGGGCAGGGAATCTGTGCAATAAATGTTAGTGACTTTGGCTGTGGTGATATGGGAGATGACAATCTCTTCCTTTTCGAGCTTGATGACAATTATAATCCTGCAGAAAACACAAGTTCTGTGTCAGGCCCGAACATGACTGCGGACACTGTAACCATAGAATATATCTTTGGAAATGGCTCAACAGTCAACCGGCAGGGCACAGACACAACCCTTCTTATTGTACAGGTAAACGATACACACAAGCAGGGCGCACCAATCGCTCTTGGGGCAGACGCGACGTTTTGGATCACTGATAACGGCGCAACATATGACTCAGGAACATTGAACACAACTAATTCAAGCGGATATGTGAACTACTATTTTGACCCGGACTGTTCTCCGCTTTATGAGCCGGGTGTTCAGCAGTGGACTGCAGGAGTAACAGATTCGTGCTATACAGACATCAACCTCACAATAAATTATACGCTGACAAATTACGCGTCTCTTGTCAATAGCATAACAAACCCTCCGCTTGAAAGCGAATACGAGCGCGGCACAAACGTGACTGTGGACGCCACCATAAAGGATGACTGTAATATCGGTTTGGTGGGTGTCGGGCGCGAGATGTTTTTTACGCATGAAATAGATTATCTGAATTACAGTTGCACTGTTACTGATGAGGGTGCCGG
>JAGLMX010000190.1 GCA_023139785.1 Candidatus Aenigmatarchaeota archaeon
GTCGGCATGGAAATTATCAATATGCAATTGCAGTTTATCAAGGCCCTTTCAAGCGGCGAATTCTCAAAAGTGCTGGCAGAAGAATAAATATCGTGAGCAGCCCGTTATGAAATAAATTCTGGTAACAAGGCCAAAGTACGATGATGCAACAAGCTACTCTTTCTACTATGCAGGGCTTATTATCAAAAAAGCAGAGAAAAAAGGAATGGCCTGCATAGACCTCAAGCGCCCGCGTCTGACAAGAAAAAACTTTGAAAATATTATTAAGAACAGAGCCATGCCCCTGATATTTTTCAATGCTCACGGGGATGCCAAAACAATCTACGGGGATAAAACAGGGATTGCAGAGGAAGTGCTTGTAAAAGAAGGTGTAAATCACCGGATTTTGGATTCAAAAATAGTTTATGCCCGCGCCTGCTGGGCTGCTGCGTCTTTAGGCAAATCATGCAAAGGCGGATGTTTTATGGGATATAATATTCCGTTCAGCTTCTGGCTTAATGAAAAATGGTCTGCAAAGCCTGCAAATGACAGCACAGCAAAAATGTTTTTCGAGCCTTCTAATCTCGTAGTCAGCTCTTTGTTAAAGGGCAACACTGCCGAAGATGCAGTAAATAACTCGGCAAACCTGACAAAGAAAACCATCCTGAAATTGTTGAGAACAAAAGACGAGCCAGGGGCAACAGCGTCCGCTATGCTGCTTTGGAACAACATGCAGGGAACGGCGATAGTTGGCAACAAAGAGATGCGATTGGAGTAGCGCATTTTACGATTTCTACTTTATTCATGCCGCGCGTGAATACACAATAGTATGAATCATGGCAAAAACCTTAAACTCATTCGTATCCTTTACGATACATACGTATCAAAAAGGAAACAAAGAACTTGCTGTTATTCCACAGGATACATCAAACGATAACAAATTGTAGTGTTCTCTACTTCCTGCATTCAAGCCTTTTCCTGCGTTCAGGCGCATCAATATAATTTTCGCGGGAAACTATTTTCTCACCACTTCTTTTTTCCAATTCTTTTCTTGCCACCCCGGCAACTGTTCCGCCTTCTTTTGCAGCATCTTTATTCTCAGTGAAACATGTTGCATTTTTGTTTCTGGCTATCCGCGTAGTGGATGCCTCGCCAAGCATTGTGAAAATCAACTCAAGGTCATTCATATGATCGCGCAGGTTTTGATGCTTTAGCCCTTTGTGTTGCTTGTATTCTCCGGGAGTAAGCCCGAACGCTGCCTTTGAAATTTCTGCTGTCAAAATAGAGTATTCCTTATCAGTTTTTATGCCGCGCTTGTCCCACTCACCAACCAGTTCGTCGCGAACTGCAATCCCCCGATTCTTTTCTCAATCCACTCATCAGAATAACCTTTCAGCTTATAGAGTTCTCTCATTCGTTTTTGTGCTAATTCAGGGTTCTCTATCTCCTGCACCCGCTCGTAGCCAACCTTTGCAAGCCACATTTTGAATGGCTCAGCATTCTTTGAAGGTACTAATTGTATGAGCCTGAACGCGCCTTTTACCGAAACACAATTGATGTTTTGCTTTCCTCCGGGAGTGTCTACTAAAAGGGGGGTGGCAATATGCCCCCACCCTTCTGCAAAGCCTTCATCCCTTCGCCTCATATCCTTAATATATCCGGAAGGATCTTTGGACTCTGCTACGGCTGCAATAATATCAACTGCCGGAAACCACCATTCTT
>JAGLMX010000191.1 GCA_023139785.1 Candidatus Aenigmatarchaeota archaeon
AAAAGTTTGATCAAAAGAAAGATGCCTGCGGCAACTTACGGGATGGCAGCAAGTGAGTATGTGTTCCCATATTTCAAGTTCCTGCTATGCAATAAAAGATTTAAACCATAGCCGCGCATACTAAGTATGATTTCGCGCGAGAAAATCAAAAAAACACTTTCTTCGTATGGCAAGCCTGTGATTTCTACAATCTGCTCGCATTCTGCGCTGCAAATCTTTGCAGGGGCAAAGGAAGAGGGTTTTAAGACGCTTGGAATATGCACGAAAGATCGGCTTGAGACATATAGGGCGTTTCCTCATGCACGGCCGGATGAGTTTCTTGTTGTTGATTCTTATTCAGACATACTTAAGCCGGAGTTTCAGAAAAAACTGATTGAAAAGAGCGCGATAATAGTGCCTCATGGCTCGTTTGTTGAGTATCTGGGGCCTAAGCGAATTGAGAATGATTTTGAGGTGCCGGTTTTCGGTAACAGGCAGGTTCTTGACTGGGAGGGAAACAGGGTAAAAGAGCGCAAGTGGCTTGAGGCTGCGGCAAAGCTTCGGATGCCGAAGGATGTTTCCTCTGAAAATATAGACTGTCTTTGTATTGTGAAATTTGATGGTGCGCGCGGGGGCAGTGGTTATTTTTTGGTGTCGGACAAAAAAGAGCTTGAGGAAAAGTTGTCAAAGATGCCTAAAGATGTGGCAAAGACAGCGACACTGCAGGAATATGTTGTTGGCAGGAGATATTATTTCCATTATTTTTACACTCCGCTTTCTAAAGACGGATTTTCGGCAGGAAATGGGTCAATTGAGCTTCTTGGCATAGACAGGCGCGATGAGTCTAATATTGATGAGTTGCACCGCCTTGGCATGGATCGCGATGAGCTTCAAAGGCGCGCGATAAACCCGTCTTATACGGTAACAGGTAATCAGCCTGTTGTGCTTCGGGAGTCTCTTTTGCCGGCTGCGTTTTCTGATGCGAAAAAGGTTGTTGAGGCGTCAATCAAGCTGTTTTCACCAGGGATTGTCGGCCCTTTCTGCCTTGAGACTGTATGTACTCCGGATCTGAAGCTTGTGACGTTCGAGGTGTCAGCGCGCATTGTTGCGGGCACAAATATCTATTCTGATGGCTCGCAGTACTCGCAGTTGTTTTTTGGGGAGAGGGTGTCTATGGGCCGAAGGCTTGCACAGGAAATTAAGTGTGCGGCCAAGAATGGTGTTTTAGACAAGGTTGTTTACTAAATGTGCCTATTACTATAGGTGTTCTTTAGAATTGTGGCTTATTTTGCCTATTTAAAAAATAACACCCCATATAAATCGTATGAGGCCTTTCTGTGAGATAATGGTGCAGGATATATTTCCGACAGTGCGCGCACTGATTGCAAAAGAGCTTACATGCAACTTAGGCCATACCCAACGGGAAGCGGCAGCGCGCATGGGTGTTACACAGCCTGCAATATCCCAATATGGAAAAGAGCTTCGCGGCAGGAAAGCGGAAATTCTTGAAGCGGACAAGAGAGTGCAGGATTCTATAAAGGATGCTGCCAGAACACTGACACAAGTCTCAAGTCCTTATGAAGTATCAACAATGTGTAATATATGCAAGGAAATACGGGGCTCCGGAGCTATATGCGGTTTGCACAAGGCAGGCATACCGGAACTCAAAAATTGTACGGTCTGCCTTTGTGATGAGCCGAGCAGCAAAAATAAG
>JAGLMX010000192.1 GCA_023139785.1 Candidatus Aenigmatarchaeota archaeon
AAAGAAAAAGAGTATCTTGAATTGACACTCAGACGATTTAAAGAAAAAAACATGATTCCCTTAGAAATAATGCCTAACTAAACGCCGCAAACAATGCCGGCGTCTATTGCATGTATTTTGGCGCCTCCGCATGCTCCAGATGCACAAACATTTAAAGTTTTGTGCAGTTCACTGTAAAAAGTGCACAAAATCTTAAGAAACCATGCCGTTTACCTCATGTTAGACAGCATTTTTGATTTCATTTTCAAATTTGTCCCTCTCCTCTTTGAACCTCTTAACAGTATTAACAACAACACCCTCATCCGTCTTGAGAACTCGGGAAACTTCTTTCAGCGCCTCCCCCGCCGTCAACTTCTTTCCATCGGTTACTGGCTCAGCCGCCTTAAACCCTGCAAACTCTGCCTTCACCCGAGCAATAGCGCCATCATCGTTCTTATGCTTGGCCCCCATCAACTGCCCGTAAAGCTTTCGAAGAACCTTCCAGTCCTTAAACAAAGCCTCTGCCAATCCAGGAGCCTCCGAAGGTGTTTTAGCGCCAAGAAGTGCAAGAACCTCTTCCGCAGCCGCGCCCTTCTCTTGTTCTGCCAAAGCAGCCTTTGAGCCAACAACATAGTTGAACCGGATTACCCCGTCCTGTATTTTGGTCGTACCCAAAATACGAAGCACCCCAATATCTTCAGTATTCGAAACATGCGTCCCCCCACAAGCCTCGATATCGTGTGCCCCAACCTTTACAATCCGCACCATGCTTCCCGGGCTTCCGCCACCCTGGTAAATTCCAAACCCATATTTTCGCTCTGCCTCTCCGCGCGGTGTATCCCGAACAAAAACATCAATTCCCGAGTCAATAATCTTATTTGCCTCATCCTCAATTCTGCGCCGCTCTTCATCAGTCACATGCGCATAGTGCGTAACATCAAGCCGTGCTTTCTCAGGCGTCTTATGCGAACCTGCCTGCCAGATATGCGGCCCGAGAACCGACCGAATCGCAGCCCCGAGAACATGCGCCCCCGTGTGCATTTTAGTCAATATCTCGCGCCGACTCTCATCCACAACCCCGTGAACCGCCTGCCCGACTTTAAGTTTATCAGCACCCAAAACCTCATGAAGTATGATTCCGCCTATTTTTTGCACATTAACAACTTCAAGCCCGCCAAGCTTTCCTGTGTCGTGCTCCTGCCCCCCGCCTGTCGCATAGAATGCAGTTTCATCAAGCGCGACCCACTTGTTATCAAAAACACCAATAACCTTTGCATCAAATTCTAAATCACAAGTATCATAAAAAAGCATTTTTGTCTTTGCCACGCCAGTTATATCCACAAAGTGCTTCTTTTTCTTTTTCTCCTCAAACGCATGAGTCTCTGAAAGTTTTGAGTAAAAGTCCGGAGGAACCTTCACTTTCTTACCCATAGCCCTTGCCGTGCTTTCAAGAAGCTCAGGAGTAATTCCATGCGATGTGTAAAGCTCCATCATTTCTTTCTCGCCCAGGTCACCCGTGCGCATGAGTGTTCCTTTAACCATTCTTTTTGCCCGCTCGCGCGATGCCTCGTATTTTTCGGTTTCAACAGCAATTATCTTTTTCATGTTTGGAATGCTCTCGGCAAGCTCAGGGAAAAGCGGTTTCAGGTAATCCGCGTGCCATGACGCAACCTCACTAACAGAAA
>JAGLMX010000193.1 GCA_023139785.1 Candidatus Aenigmatarchaeota archaeon
GCGCTACAAGGACGGCGAGCGCAATTTCAGCCACTGCATTTGCCTTAATCAGGACTTTTCAGGCGCGAGCCTTCCCGGTGCGAATTTTGGCCATGCAAAGCTTATCAGCTCATCATTTGCGGGTGCAAACCTTGAGGGGGCAAGCTTTGTCAATGCAGAGCTTTCGCTTACGTCTTTTAAGGGCGCGAACCTGAAAGATACGAACTTCTCTCTTGCTGCAATCAGCATGGCTGACTTTTCAGGCGCAGGCAAGTCTTCTGCGAATTTCTCCGGTGCTGTATCTAAAGGTACCGTGAGTTCAGGAAAAGAAAAGCTTACAGTGAACGGAGTTCTACAGGAATATTCACAAGGCCGGAGGGATTTTAGCGGCGTTTTTATTGCAAACGCTGACTTTCAGGGGAAAAAGCTTTAGGGCATTATTTTCAAAGAGGCTGCTATTCAAAACAGCAACTTTTCGTGGTGCGACCTGACAGGAGCGGACTTTTCAAAAGCAGACCTAATGAATGCCTCTTTCGAGGGCGCGACACTAAGGAATACTGGCTGTTCAGGAGCCTATATGTATCTGTCAAGCATAAAGAACGCGCACATTGACAACACGGATTTCGAGGAAGCAGACCTCACATGGTCAGATATTACAGGCGCGAACATAGCATCTGCAAAAATCAGCGGGGCAAACCTTGCATGGACTGTTGTTGACGGCTCAAAGCTGTCAGAAAACCAGTTTTTTAGTATAGCTCCGAATGTGCTTCAGACAATAAAGTTTCTTTCTGCCGAAGGAAGCACATGCAAAGAAACAAGTACATCAAAGCCAAAGGCCATATATCTTTTTTCAGGCGACAATGCAAAGGGGCTTTACGGTGCACAGGGCATACGACTTGATTATAGCCCCAAGGCAAACGATATGTATGCACACAAAGGGTTAGAAAGCTATACTTCAAAAAACAAGAAATTGGGCGGATACGAGCGATAACTATTGTTCAATAAGCAGCGGTATTCACAAAAATCGTTTAACTACCGTATAAATTTCATCAATTCTATAGGATTCCTTAATAATTGAAGCGGATTTTGTATGGCTCCTGCCAAACATCCGCAATTAGAACAATCCGCGTCTGCAAAGCATCTTCTTGGTTTCCATGAAACATCAAAGTGCAACACTTCATCACCCCAGTGGCAAAACCCAACATGATTTGGAAACTCATACCACTTTATCATTGATTTTGTCAAAAGAAAGTGACGGGGATATTTAGATTTTACACGATTTAGCTCATTGACTATCATCTGCCGCTCATTACTTTTAACAGCCATTGAAAGCTTGACATCCGCACCGGATGCGCAAACATTGCACACCACCCCTCGAAACCCGTTTTCCTTTGCCAGTTCAACAACATCCTCAAGCTCTTTATAATTGTCTTTTGTCAAAGTCATATTAATTACAACACGCATATCTCCTGAATAATTCTCCATAACCTTTGAAAAAGTGCCTTTCCCCCGAATTGAGTCATTTGTTTCTTTCATACCATCCAATGATACAAATAGCGGGTGTTTATATGATGAATGTATTTTGATCGTGCCATTTGTAATAACAAAATTAATTGGAAATATTTGATTAGCAAGCATAAGTACGTCTTTTCGAAGTGCGGGCTCGCCCCCCACAAGTAAAA
>JAGLMX010000194.1 GCA_023139785.1 Candidatus Aenigmatarchaeota archaeon
TCGCAGCGCCCGTCATGGACTGCGCCGCAGGGACCGTTCTTAATATTTTTAGGGCAGCGCTTTGATGCTTCGTAGAGAATCTCTTCCATGATGCTAAGTAGCATATATTGATTTTAATTGGTATGGGTGAGGGTTATCCTTTCATCTCAAGAAATATTTTTCCGTCTTCAACCTTTTTAGAAAGAATGGCTGACTTTTTCGGCACATTGATTATCTTGAAGTATAAAGTGTCGCCGTGGTATGCGCGAACTTCGACGGAGGTTCCCATTTCGAGAACATCAACATCTTCAATGGATTCAACACCGGGTGTCCTGACTTCGACCAGGAGCTTTCCCGGAAGTTTGTTAAATGTTGCTTCCGGCTCAATTGTTTTCTTGGGTGCAGGGCGTACTTTCAGAGGAGTCGTTGCATTTGCACCAGCATTCATTTGAATAGGGGCAATTCGTGCGCCCTGATTGCGCAGAGCCATATTAGGCACACCCTTTATGATTTTTACGGTCAGACCTGCCTGGGTTTTTGCACCTTGCGGGCGCAGACCCTCAAAGAGCATTCTTTTGGCCATATTTTGAATGTTGTTTGTCATGCTGGCAAAAACATCTTCCATTCCGTAGTCTACAATCTTGTTTCTCTTTAGTTCTTTCCCGCACTTGGGGCAGAAACTCCAATCATCCTTGATGTCTGTGTTGCACTTATTACAAACCATAATTTCACTATCCTTGAAAACCCACTGCTGTGTTAATCTCCAAAAGTTACGGGCACGTATGCTAATGGAATAAATTACTCTTTTATTTTAGTTAATCACCAAATCGATTATGGGTGAAAACTAAAAAAAGATCATAATATTTTTTTCAACATCTCAAGAGGTTCGTTGGGCTTGAACTCAAACCCTTTTGATGTCAGAGACATTATCATCCAGAACACATCTGATATGCAGCGCAGTGACGCCACAGCCTGTACGGACTTGCCCTGAAAGATAAGTGTATCTCCATCATAATCAAAAGTTATCTGCTGGAACTTAGATGAATCAAGCTTTATTTGTTGTCCTTCCGAACCGGATATTATGACTTCCATAGTCTCCGGCGGCTTTATTTCAACGGTGTAGTCGGGCATACTATATTGTTGTGTGTATCATGTTTATAAAGATAATGAATTATTATTTAATTTAAACACAGGTTGCAAAAGAACGATAGACACAAAGGGATTTCATGGACATCTTAAGCCTTATTACTGGAGACGGCGGCATACTTTCATTTATCATGCTAATGCTTTTCTTTTTCATTTATCCGCGCCTCATGGTTTTGCAGATGACGTGGAAGCTTGAGTCCCAGCTTAAGGAACTTGAGGAGTATGCAATTAAGACCCAGAATCTTGTTGCAAAGCGTGTCAACAAGACTCCTGACAAGGATCTTAAGAAGCAGGTTGCAAATTTCATGAACTTCTTCATTTCAACACCTGTTGATGTTGATCCGTATGGCATAATGCCAAAGATTGAGCACATAATGAAGCAATCAGAGAGGCGCTTTGATTATTTTGTCAACAGAGTTGCTCCAAAAATGACTGCTGTAGAGAAAGCAAACCTCAAGTTCGGTGTTATCGGAGCTCTTGGGGTGAACCAAATATACAAAGTCGTGCG
>JAGLMX010000195.1 GCA_023139785.1 Candidatus Aenigmatarchaeota archaeon
AATATGTAGTTTGTGTTTCGTTCACATTAACATACATGAGTTCCATGTGAACCAGACCACCCCCCTTTATTTCCAATGGATTTATATTTTTCTGGCAACAAATAGAAGACATGGATTTTGAATACGGATATGTCACAGGAATCTTGTGTGGAAGAGGACACATCATACAAGACCGGAAAAACGGCAACTACGGCATATCTATCGAATCCGGGGATATTGAGCTACTTCGTTTTTTCTCACTTTGTTTGTATGATGTATTCAAGGCAAAAACAAAAATAAGCCCCCTCAAAAGAGCACACAATACCACAAATCACCATATCCTATACTGCTACAGCAAAGAAACCTCAAAAAAGCTCCTTAATGTATTCAAAGGCTCCATTGGAACGCATCACTGGCAGCCTCCGACGCATGCACACACAAATCCTGCATTCAGAACCGGGTTTCTAAAAGGGTTTTTTGACCATAAAGGCACGATTCGCATACGATACAAGAAATCAGGCGCTCGCTTTGAGAAGATCAGGAATATTCGCGCGTCCTCCGTGAACTTGCGCGGCCTTTTTGCAGTAAAAAAACTCCTGCTTCTTGAAGGCATACAATGCACGATTTATCGCTGCAAAACATTGCATGTTCTTGACATCGAAGGAAAAAACAGGCTTGAATCATATCAAAAGAAAATCAACTTCACGTCTTCTGAAAAAAAGAAACGCCTTGAAAACGCAACAGAATTCATGACATTCAATGAAAGATGCATTGAAAAAAGCACAGCAGATTTTGTTTGAGCAACTAACCGGCATTGAACCTTGCAAGTGAAAGCTGTTTTGCCCGCTTCCCAAAAAGATTCTCCGCACCATCTTCAAGAACAGAGAACTGCTGGCGAACATATGAAGACACTTTGTACTCATCAATGACGTGTCGTGAAGGCTCGATGTATTTTTTGACAGCCCCCTCAGACACAGTCATAAGCAACCGGCTCCCGCATGCCAGACACCTACCGGAAAGCGGAGGGCGCCTGTATTTTTCAGGGCATGAAACACAGCGAAACTTCTGACGTGAAAATGTTCTTAAGTTCCCTTTGATGTCTCTGAAAAAGTGCTTTGATAAAACCGCTTCCGCCACACGATCCGCATCAACTGCGCGAATCTTTCTCGCAATTTGAAGCTGCGCATTCAACTTGTCTGTCATTGAGTCGAGTTCAACGTATTTTGTTTTAATCGGACCCTCGTTTATGTCGCGTGTATCATGCGTGAAGTTAATGTGAAACACATCCGGCTTAAGTATTACAGAGGCGACTGTTTTCGGTTTTCCTAAAATATCTTTTGGTGTAGCATACTTCAGCGTGTCCAGATAAAATTCACGTGAATAGTTTTCATCAATATCAACATTCCGCGATTCATCATCTACTTCTTCAGGATTAAGGCATGTCGAAAGGACAAGGGGGGCATCCATACTTCTGCCGCCTCGGGTGTCGGGCAGAAACTGGCGCGAGAAATTCAGGAGCGCATCAAGCAAAAGCATTATAGAGTCTTCATCCCCATCACAATTTCGCCTCTTTCCTGCGTGCCAAAATGGATGCGCATAGCAAATCTTTGCAGGCGTGAACCCAATGATTCTTCC
>JAGLMX010000196.1 GCA_023139785.1 Candidatus Aenigmatarchaeota archaeon
GTGATTTTTACTATAAATCCAGTGACTGGTGAGAAAAACCAGAGAATTGCTGAAGCAGTCTATGGAACCGGTGAGTCAATTTCTTTGGGCGCAACAGTGCCGGACAAGTATGTAATCAATAAAGACTCGCAGATGATATCAGATTATTTCGTTGGCGGAAAAGAGTGGATGTATGCAGAAAATGATTTTGACGGAGGCACGAGAAAAGAGCCTGTGTCTGAGAATAAGCGTGAGTCTCAGGTGCTTTCAGCCACAGAGCTAAAGATAATCAATGATCTCGCAGGTAAGATTGAATCGCGCTCAAGTGTGCCGCAGGACATTGAATGGGCAATCGCACGCGGCAGGATATACATACTTCAGGCAAGGCCGGTCATAATGGGCAACACTGAAAAAACAGACGATCCAATGCCCTTTGGCAAAGATGTTATTTGCAGTGGCACTCCCGCGTCGCATGGAAAAGGCGAAGGCACCCCAAAATCATTTTATGAGCCCATGGGAGGCACCATAATTTACGACAATGATGTTCTTCTGGCAAGAGATGCCGCGCCATCCATATTCAGCATCTCAAAAAAAGTATCTGCTATTGTGTGTGAAGAAGGCGGAGTGCTTTCATCTGCAGCAATTCTTCTTCGCGAGTTTCACGTTCCACTGATTGTCGGTGCAAAAGGAGTTATAGAGCATGTTGCCGGAAAAGAAAGAATAACTGTAAATGCGACAAAAGGCAGTATTTTTTCAGAAACATCGTCTTCAAGTACACCTGCGCCTCCGGAAACCACAGAAAATGAAAGCGATACAGGTGGCGAGCTTCTTGCGACAAAAATCAGGATTTGCTCACAGGGATTTGAAGAAAGTGAGATGAGTTCTGATTGCGACGGCCTTTTTGTAACAGGCAGCATATTTTCAACATATCACGAGGATATTGCCGGATATATTGCAAAGGCCGCAGAGCACATGCACCCCTCAAAACTATGGATAAAAATGCCAAAGAAAAGCGCGGACTTCTCGAGCGCGAGCGTCTGCATTGGCGGCGCAGTCTCAAGAGGATACAAGAACCTCGGTATCATAATCCCTTCCGTATATTCCAGAACACATGTTGAAGATGCAATACTCTCTCTTTCAACAAATGGTGTGGACCCGCGCTCTATTGAAATCGGCATACTTGTTGACAGCCCGGCAGGAGCCATCATGGCCTGCGAGTTCGCGCAGGCAGGGACTGCTGTTGCATGCATCGATGCAGACACACTCGTCAAAAACATGTTCGGGCTTGATGAGGGCGCATCTACTGTGACTCTTGAGACACACCCTGCATTTTTGCATATACTTGAGCGATGTATTCGCTCATGTAAAAAGCAGAAAATGCACACAGCGTTTTTTGGCAGCGCATCAGGAGACCCACAAATGATTGACAAATTGGTGGAGTTCGGCATAGACTCAATCTGTGTTCCAAAGGAAAAAGAGACAATGGCTCGATACATGGCTGCGCGCGCAGAGAGGCGTATGCTGATAGACATGTTAAAACACAGGGACCGGTTTATCAGAAAGGGCGCAGAGTAAAAGGTATATATTGTTTGTTCTAAAACGAGTATTATGAAAGAAGAAAAATCATT
>JAGLMX010000197.1 GCA_023139785.1 Candidatus Aenigmatarchaeota archaeon
CATAAAATGTAGCCGGGCGCCCGTATGTCCGGTCAATGAACTGGTCAATAACAACAAGCTCGCCGGGCTTGTAATCCTCCTGAAGTGAGCCCACTGCTGTCGGCGCAAGAATCCGTGTTACCCCAAGCTCCTTGAGAGCGTGGATATTGGCTCGTGAATTCACCATATGCGGCGGGATACTGTGCCCCTCGCCGTGCCTGTTAAGAAAAGCGACTTTTTTCTCTCCAAGAGTGCCGACAATGATTTTTGCGCTAGGCTTTCCATAAGGCGTATCCGGGCAAACATCAACAGTATCTTTTAGAAGTACCGGGTCATACACGCCAGTGCCGCCAAGAATTGCAATATCAGCAGTTGCTTGCATGGCTGTTAATTTCAATAAAATCATTATATGCTTTTACATCCATACCATTTTTTCTTGTTTCACAATCCACACAACTGGTTTCACTTTTTCGAAAACAGTTTCATGTATGCATAACTCTCGTTTCACCCAAGTAAATATGCGCAAATACGAAAAGATTATGAGGTGATATAAAATGCAAAAGAAACATGCGGTCTTTGCACTGGTTGCGCTCGCGTCTTTTAGCGCGATATTCGGCGTTGCATCAGCATACCAGTGGAAAGGGCAAAGCGGAGGAGAGTTCTCTGAAACACACAATGAAATTAGGCCAATTATAGAGAGCGGAACATACGAAGAATTTACAGCACTCAGGGATACATACGATCACAGCTTTATGCCCTGGATTGAAACCGAAGAAGACTTTGCGCTTGCACAGGAAATGCATGAGCGCATGGAACAGAACCGCGGACAAAGAGGTTCTGACGGCAAGATGCACATGCGTGGCGCAGGCATTGGTATGCATGCAGGATGCCGGATGGCAGGAGGGGCATAAGCCCCTTCTTTTTATTTTTTGAAAACAAAATAGATGTGATATTATGGCAGACGGTCTTTGCGGAATGCATATACTAAGCGGTGGATCCGGAGGCGTACTATTTCAGCTACTATTCGTTGCACTTTTTTTTATGGTCGTCTTTTGGATTTTTCAGGACGGAAGAACAAAGCAATACAGAATATCCTCCGGTGAAAGCGCAGCAGAAATTCTTGCAAAAAGATATGCCTCCGGCGAAATTACCAAAAAGCAGTATATCGTAATGAAGAAGGAAATAGGTGCCTGATATGGAAATATCCCCAAAACGCCTTGTCGCAGGTCTTTTTCTCATATTCGCCCTTGGCATCATGTTTGCAATCGTAAACGGAGAATATACAGAAAGCTACGGGCAGTCCCTGCCGGTCATTGTTTATGGAGTATCCTTTGTTTCAATAGTTCTTGGCTCAACAATAGTCCTGATGTTTCAGTGGAAAATAAGCGCAATCCAGATGCAGCGCGTACTAAAGGTTCTCCCAAAAGACGAGCGTACCATTGTAAGCATACTATTTGACAACAACAACCGGATAGAGCAAAACTATCTTGTTGTATTATCCGGCATGAACAAGGTACGGATATCAAGAGTGCTGAAAAAGCTTGAGGAGCGCCAAGTTGTCGAGAAAAAGAAGATTGGAAATACAAATATGGTAATATTGGTCGTGTAGTGTAAAAT
>JAGLMX010000198.1 GCA_023139785.1 Candidatus Aenigmatarchaeota archaeon
CGACACCAAAGTCAATCACATCAACACCCTTTGCCTTCAGTTCATCGCGCATCCTGTCGACTTCATCAAAAGCATAAGACTCAAGCGAACTTAGCACCTTATTTTCAGATATAATCATTCATTCCACTCTCCTTCGTAAACTGTTTCTGCAGAACCCGTCATGTAGACGTGGTTGCTTTTCTCATCCCACAAAATTTTCAGGTCCCCGCCTTTAAGATGCACGATTACATCGCGCCCTGTCTTTTTGTTCAATACCCATGCAACTACAGAGGCGCACGCCCCCGTTCCGCATGCAAGCGTCTCACCTGCACCGCGCTCCCACACACGCATCTTAATCTCGCACTCGTTTAGAATCTGAACAAACTCAACATTAATCCTGTTTGGAAACAACTCATGGTTTTCAATAATTTTTCCAAGATTCTCAAACTCAGGAAAATCTACATCTTCAACAAAAATCACGCAATGCGGGTTACCCATTGAAACACAAGTGACTTTCACTTTTGTGCCGCAAGCATCAAGCACCTCATCAATAATTTTTCCGTTTGAGCCAACCATTGGTATTTCTCCGCGCTCAAGAACCGGCTCACCCATGTCAACCCGAACCATAGAAACATTTCCCGAAGAAATCACTTTCGGCTTTATTATTCCTGCAAGAGTCTCTATCTCAAACTCATCTGCATCTGTCATGTTTCTGTCGCGCACGTATTTTGCGACGCATCGAACCGCATTGCCGCACATCTCTGCCTCGCTTCCGTCAGGGTTAAATATCCTCATGCGAAAGTCTGCCGCATCAGACGGCATTATCAAAACCAAACCATCTGAGCCAACACCAAAGTGGCGGACACTCATTTTTTTTGCCAGCGCTTCCGGTTCTTTGACATCTTCTTCAAAGCAGTTGACAAAAATATAGTCATTTCCGATTCCATGCATTTTTGTGAATTTCATATCGATTCCTGCTCCCTCAGAAGGTCATCAAGTGTCTGGCTCCGCCTTATAATTTTTGATGTAGTCCCATCAATCATAATTTCCGCAGGCAAAGGACGCGAATTATAAGTTGATGCCATTGAAAAACCGTATGCCCCTGCATCCAGTATTGCTAAAATACCGCCCTCGCAAACTTGAGGTAAACTTCGAAGTATTTTTCGGCTCTCCGTAAAAACATCCCCTGTCTCGCAAAGATTTCCTGCAACCATATATTCTTTTTTGCATGTTGAGTCAACATTATCGCAAACCACAATCTCCTGGTATGAACCATACATTGCAGGGCGCACAAGAGTGTTAAACCCTGCATTGACACCGACAACAGGAATGTTTTTCTCCTCAACAGTATTCGCCTCAACAAGAAGTATGCCTGCGTCCCCGACAATAAACCTTCCCGGCTCTATTGCCACCTCAGCATCCATGCCAGAGGACTTTATTTTCAAAGAAATGCCTTTAGCATACTCATCCACAGGAAACAGCTTTTGCGATTCAGTGTAGGGTATACCGGGACCCCCGCCAAAATCAATAAAAGAAAGCTTTTGCCCCGTTGATGCTTCTATTCTTTTTGCAATGTCAATTGTCTTGTCAACTGAAGACAAAAATGTCGGAACATC
>JAGLMX010000199.1 GCA_023139785.1 Candidatus Aenigmatarchaeota archaeon
TCTGCATCAATCTCTGACGAAAGTTACAAAAGTACAAAAGAAGCAAACCAGAAAAAACTTGAAAAAATAAAGCCTATTCTGGAAGAGTTCGGAATCGGGGATAATGACAGCAAGCCACCTGAAAAAAAGAAGGAGCAAAAGTCAGCTTCGACAGAAATTGAGCAGCCTCAGGCATCGTCGCAGCCTGCTTCAAATGTAGCCTCTTTTGATGAGTCAAGATTTTTTGAGAGAATAAATGCAAAGCTTAACGGAGAGGTTGAAAAACTAAAAGTCCTTATTGATGCCTTAAAGGAGGGCGGGACTGCGTCTGAGGAGCGCATGCAGCGTCTCACAGAAAGCATAGGGGAGATTCGCTCAATGATGTTTAATACAGACAATTCTGTGAAATCCGGGGAGTCAAAGATTGAGCTTCTTGAAGAAAACATGGAAGAGCTTGACCCGCGCAAAATAGAAAAAGAGTTTTCAAAAAGAGACCAGTCAATTGGGGTGTTTGATTTAAGGGTTGAGAAGCTTGAGCGCAAAATGCAGGACACAACAAAAGGTGTTCATGAGTTGCAGGACATCCTGACAAGTGTTGGCGGGCTGCATAATATTGCAGACATTGACCACGAGGTCACAAAAAGACTCGAGGCTGTGCGCGAGAGTTCCAAGGAGATAAAAAGAATGACAGAGCACACTGAAAAAATGTTTCTTGAATTAAACAAGAGAATGGATGAATTTTTTGTCTACAGGGCAAAACAGGAAGCACTTGATGAAATTGTACGGGATGTTATAAAGAGCATTGACACAGTGAACACCCGCCTTGAAAACACAGTCAACAAGAGTTATGTAAAGGACTTGCGCGACAGCTTCAAAGGCACTGAAGAAAAAATTTCAAAAATAAATTCAACAATGTCAAGTGCCCTACCGCTTGCAGACCTCATGCTGCCAAAAGAGATACAGGAGATGTCTTCTGAAAGAGAAAGCATAAAGCTTCTTTTGGTGTCCCTTGATGAAGAGACAAGAAACAAGAAAATTTCAAATGAAGAGTATGAACATGCAAAAGAAGCAAACCAGAAAAAGCTTGAAGAACTTGAGGATAAGATACGGCAGCGTATTCAAAAGCCGGGAGCTACACCTGCTGCAACTGAAAATTCGGCACCATCAACAGAAACACCGAATGAAAAAGCGGTGCAGGCAACAGCATCAGCACCGGAAAAATCAAAAGAAAGCATGGTTTCGGATACAGGCAATGCGCCTGCTGAAGGCAAAAGCATCCCTGCTTCAGAAGAACCAGATACAAATTTGGACGGCTTAAAAAATCTCCAGGAAGGCGTGTCCGGAAAAGAAGAAGATTCTTCAGTGGAAACATCTATTACAGCAGAAGCGCCTGCCAAGCCATCGGTTGAAAAAGAACAAACAGGTGATGGCAAAACAACAGAAACTAAAGAGCCGCAGGAAAAAGAAGTGCTTATATCTAAAGACGCCGCACCAAAAGAAACCACACCACTCGTGCCTGACAAAGAAGCGTCACTTCAAGAGCCCAAAGAACCGCAAACTAAAAAGGAAAAGCTTCTTTTTGAGCTTGATGATTCCTTTAAGAAAGG
>JAGLMX010000002.1 GCA_023139785.1 Candidatus Aenigmatarchaeota archaeon
TTAACTTTTCACAGATTATGCTCTTAAAGCGATTCTGCACAAAAAATAGGTCTATTAACATGCAAAGCCACTGCTTTTCTAGCAATCAGTAATTTCCTGCTCTGTCGTAAACTGGACATCTTTGCCTGTTTTTTCAACTACTGCAATAGTGTACGGCTGTGTGAGCGCCTGTGTCACAGAACACCTTTGCCCGGGAGAAACTTCTTTTAGAAAAACTTCGAGCGCACTCTCAGTCTCAATTATTTTATTTACACTGATGCTATGGCCTCCTGAAGAGTGCTCGCCCTGAAACACGGCCAGCACAAGGTTCTCTGAAAAATTAATACCCGGAAGTGATTGGGTAGTGTCCATACTCCACCAAAAAGTATCCCATTCAACAAGGTTGTCTATCACATGGTTTTTCTTTTCATATTGATTGCTGTAAATACCGGTTCGTATTGTTTCAAAAGAAATGTCTTTTTCATACTTTGTTATTGGCACTTGTGCGACTGCTTTAGAAACAATAAATGTCAAAACATAATCTGAAAGCCTGATTCCTGAATTGTCTTTAGGATATGGGCTAACTCCAGCCAGCTCCACAACATATTTGTCAACAGTTATTTTCGACGTGTGACCAATGCTTTGTCTCCAGTCAGATATGTTGTAAACGCCGAGAATTTCGGTCCCTTTTGAAATCATGATTTCTGCTACAACCTCTCCGGATACAGCACATCGAAAATCAGTCGGGCATCTGGAGTCATCTACCAAATTCAATAACTCTATGCCCAGATTTTCGGTCTCCAGAAATGCCTGCTGATTGACACCTATTTGAAACGGTATGCCTATGTCAGCAGCAGCAACTGACAGTGTTTCCTGCTCTGTGCATCCGCTGGCAAGAATCATAAGTGCAATAATTCCGAGAATAATGTGCCTTTGCATAACGGTATATTGTCCGAACATGCTTAAAAACGTTGCTTTGTATGATTTGCGTGAATAATTCAGGTAATTACAGACATAATCGGCTCTGCGAAATTTTTGAAAAGCCAATAGTTGAAAGCAAGTGCTGTAACTGTAAACGAAATATGCTGAAATAAGTCCGGGCGAAGTTTTGAGAAAAGGGCATTCATCATAATCACATAGATCAGAGTGCATGCAATTCCAAGCTGAAAGATGCCATTTACCGGAATAAATGGAATCATAAAAGCGATTAGGCCATAACCTAATGAAGGCAAAACCGCTGTGTCAAATTGCTGGGAGCTTGAGCGCCTGAGTGCCGAGCCAATGAGTGACGATACCGGGCCGACCACTAAAGCTGCCCTCCAGTCGTACGCTGCTGCTGACAGTACGGTAACGAAAAGAACAAGGTCAAAGCCGACAACAAAAGGGATGAAATCCTGGGGCATCTTTGATACAGCTGCGATAGCAATAAAGATGAGAACCACATAAAACGGCATAACCTGCTTGTAAAACAGGATAGTTATTATCACAGCAATAAGCACAACAGAAGCCTTTCTGTTGCCCCGAAAATAATCATGCGCTTTTTTAAGCCATGAGAGCTGCTCTTTTTGGACATTCCCGGCAGATGAAACCGCAGAATCCTTTGCTTCAAACTCCTTGATTGGGCGCGAATTTCCGGCTTTCTGCACTTTCTGTAAAGGCGGGCGTACTTTCTGGTGCTGCACTTTTTCTGATGCATGTTCTTTTGGTGAGAGAAACGAAAGAATTTTTGATATAATCCTGCCAAAAGCCATTCAATCACACCAGTCTTTATCTATAGTAGAATATGCCAGATATAATAAAAACATGTTTTCGGGCATATCATAGTAAAAGACTGCACAAAAAAACAAAAAACAGGTAGCTTGTGGGCTGAAAACAATTTAATTTCAGAGTTCACGATAAGGAAAATAGCCCAACTAACAACGTCATCTTACACGAATGCACTTTAACAATTGTAGATAAACAAATCCGCCCACATTACATTATGCGCCCATCCAGGTCGATGAATTTATTTTTTATTGTCATGACAATTATTGTGTTTACAATAATGTATGAAGATTTCTGCGTCATGCTATTGAAGTAATTTTGTGGGGTTCATGTACTTGTATTCCTCAATCCACAATTAATCGTACTTTTCCTATTCTTCATAGAACAGCCATAATCGAAACATCTAAATATATGCCGAGGGCGGGCTTCGAACCCGCGACTTCCAGATTTCTTAGCGCCTCGTAAATCATATTCCTTGCGGAATCATAACTCATATTCGCATATGAGTCTGGCGCTCTAGCCAACTGAGCCACCTCGGCATCTTTTTCGAGCGAAGCCAAAAATGGTATGCTCACAACCTTTTTGAGTTGAGCCGGAAAAGCAATCTCACTATCGTTCGAATGTTTCCAAACTTCGTTTGGAAAAGCTTGAAAAGCCTCTCCAAATGAACTTGTGGATTTTCATGACCTCAGAAATGACGACAATTGCACATTTCTGAGGCGAGCACGAAGTGGTCCGAGTGAGATTTGAACTCACGACCCCCACGTTATCAGCGTGGTGCTCTAACCAGACTGAGCCACCGGACCGTTTTTAATGAGCGAGCGCGAAATCAGCACGCTCACCTTGATTTCGATGCGAGCCATTAAAAACATTCGCATAAATCACAAATAGCGTATTCTGAATGAATTTATATAAAATAATGAATGATAAACCGAAATTCAAATATAAATACCTCATGTTTCAATCTGTTTCTGTTGTGTATGAAGAAGAAAGAAATTCTGGGCCTTGTTGAAGACGTCATTATTGAAGGCACAAAAAAAGTGCATGCAAGGGCATTAATAGACACAGGGGCAACAAGAAGCTCTGTTGATACCGCAATCGCTGAAAAAGCCGGTCTTGGCCCTGTAATCGGGAGTGTTGCAGTCAAAAAGGCGCACACCCCTGAAAAACAAACGCGCGTTCAGATTGCAGGAAAACTTATTCTTCGTGAGAATCGCTTTGATGTAAACTTTACGGTCTCTGATCGCTCAAAGATGTTTACGCCCGTGCTAATAGGGCGCGATGTACTTTTTTCTAACTTTCTGGTTGATGTTGAAAAAACGCATTTTTCTAATAAAATAACAGACCTGCGGGAACGAGGGGATTGAATTTGAAAATTTGCATTCTCGGACCAAAAAAAACAGGTGAAAGCGAAATAAAGCTTATAGAAGAAGCAAAAAATATTTTTGAAAAAGTGCTTTATGTGCCTATTTCAAATGTGCGCATAGAGTGCACAGGCAAAAAGCCGGCTCCATATTACAAAGACACCAACCTCCTTGAATTTGATGTATTTTTACCCAGGATATTCAAAAAGGCCTCTGACATGGGCTATGTTCTCATGAAAACCCTTGAGGGAGACATGAAATACAGCCCCCTAAACCACCGCTCAGTACTGTTTGGCTACAATGAGTTCCTTCTGCCCATGCAACTGCGCGAAAACGGCATCCCGTCACTCAAAAGCTACTTTGCAATGTCGCGCCTAGCCCTTGAAAAAACAATAAGCGACCTAAAATACCCTATTGTCCTCAAGTTACCCTATGACAAGAAAGGAGAAATAATAATTGATTCTGAGGAAACTGCAAAAGGAGTGTTTGATGCTGTAGAAGAGTTGTCTCAACCCCTTCTTGTTCAGGATTTTGCAGGAAAGGCAGATTCCATAGATGCCCTTGTTGCAGGCAAGAAGATCTTTGCCCTGAAAAACAAAAAGTTGCCTGCAAGGCTGAGCAAAATAGAGACAAAAACAATACTTCGCGCATCAAAAGCCATCAATGCCTCTGTCTCTGAAATAAATTGCCTGCGCACAGAGGAAGGCCTTCTTGTGCATGGGGCAAATATCTGCCCAAATTTAACGAAATACGAGCCTGAATTCGGGCCTGTATCACGAGAGGTACTGCGCCATCTGCATGCGGCAGCTGCGGTGCATTATGAATTTGGAGTAATCAAGTTCCTAAAATGGTTTGAGCGTGGAATGCCATGAGCGAAAAAAAGCCTAAAGTCCTTTTCATAGCCCCTGCACAGTCTTCCAAAACAACGCATATGATTCTTGATGAAGCAAAAAAAGAGTTTGACTGCACTCTTGTGCCAATTTACGAGTTGACTATTGGCATGAATAAGAGAAAAATAAAAATAATGCATAAAGGCCGCGAACTAAGGGGATACGACTATATTTTTCCACGAATAGATTCTAAGCGCGCTGAATATGGGTATGATATCATAAGCGCATTTGACTATACCGGCGTAAAAAAACCATATCAGGCGAAAACCATTCGCATTGCACACGACAAGTTCCTGACCGGTCTCGTGCTCTCAAAAGAAGGGATTCCTGTACCGAAAACATATCTTGCCAAGACAAAAGAGGCACTTCGTGACATCTCGAAGCAGATAAAATTTCCGGCGATGATAAAGCTACTTTCAGGATCAGGAGGGCGGGGAATAATCTATGTGGAAGATATTGACGCCCTTGAGTCTATAATGACTTCTTTTGAAATTCTCGGCCAACACATAATCGTGCAGGAGTTTGTTGAGAGCGGCGGCAAAGACATAAGGGTCATTGTTGCAGGAGATACTATTATCGGAGCAATGAAACGCATTGCGAAAAACGGCGAAAAACGAGCAAATCTATGCTCTGGCGGTACCGGAGAACGCTATGTTCCGGGCGATGAAATAAAAAAGCTTTCCATAAAAACCGCAAAAGTTCTTGACGCCAGGCTTTGCGCGGTTGACATTATCGAAAGCTCGAAAGGTCCTGTGGTTCTTGAGGCAAACATAAATTTCGGCATACAAGGCATTACAAAGGCAACTGACTCTAACATTGCAAAAAAAATTGTCGAATTCATATCTGATGAGCTGAAAAACAAATAGAGAACGTATTGTTATGAGTGAAATACAAAGCAGTTTTCTTTATGCAGGGGAAGTTCCCGGAGGTTCTGT
The DNA here is from genome assembly GCA_023139785.1 of Candidatus Aenigmatarchaeota archaeon. GTDB lineage: Archaea > EX4484-52 > EX4484-52 > EX4484-52 > B79-G9 > JAFCBV01. The sequence goes on from JAGLMX010000002.1 coordinate 4,933, forward strand.
GAAAATAAATTATTTTTCGTTTAAGGGTGAAAAAAGCGGGCCAAAAATGTTTTTGGTTGCAGGCATTCACGGGCACGAACTTACCGGAATTGAAGTTGCAAGAAGGCTTTGCACTTTCTTCTCGCACCATGATATCGCGGGGGAATTGACAATTGTGCCTGTTGCAAACCCGGTTGCATTCTCCACAAAGCAGCGCTGCACAGCCTACGATAATATGGATCTGAACCGTTGTTTCCCGGGAAATCCCCAAGGCAGTATATCAGAAAGAATGGGTTATGTGCTGTACAAGTTGTTTAAAGCCCACGACTTCGGCATAGACATTCACGGCGGGCCTGAAGGAAGGCTTCTTCTGCCTCACACGCGCATAATCAAGTCAAATGACGTAAAAAAGATAAGAGAGCTTTCGAGGATTTTCGGGACTCTTGTCTCTATGATGAGAAACGGCAGGGAAAGTATGCTTTCAGTTTACGCAACAAATGACGGCGTTCCGACAATGCCTGTAGAACTCGGGGAAGCGTACCGGCTTGATGAAAAATTCGTGCAGGCAGGCCTGTTTGGAGTGCTTAATGTAATGCGCTATTACGGCATGATAAACGGACAGGCAAACATACCGGATTCACAGTTCGTGCTGAAGACACGGGTAAACCTGCGGACAAAATCAACCGGGCTTTTCTTCCCAAAAGTGCAGCTTGGAGATTTTGTAAGAAAACGGCAGCTTCTTGCAGAGATTATCAATATGGAAGACGGGAGTGTAGAACGCGTGACATCAAAAAACAACGGCATTGTGCTTGCTGTACTCACACACAGCATCGCGCTTGCAGGGCAAATGGTCTCAAGTGTTCTTGACTTTGAAGGCTGTGACACAAATAAAGTTTCCCTGCAAAGGGGGAAGCACATAATTTACCATAAACGAATCAGCGGGAATGTCATGGAACACTGGAATATGATAAGCCCGGTTCTTTTTCAGAAAAAATTATGATTTTATGTTTGCTCCGTCGCGTATTTCCTCAATCACCGTCTTAAGGAGAAAATAACTCTTCTGCACATGATGTTTTGTGCTTTCAAAGAAAATTGACTTGTAATTTTCATCTACGAACTTCTCAAGTGCGCGCACGACCTGCCCTGTGTTTGAGTATGGCAGGTTATGTGAGGTTGTAATGAACTTCAGAAAACCGTGCATTGAAATGCGCTCTATTGCCTCTGCATCAAAGACGATTTTTTCCTCAATGGTTTCAGGCGCCCCGTTCATTGTCCAGTCGCGCACTGTGTGGCGCTCGATTATCTTCTTTATTTTCTGGCGCCTTTTGAACTCAACCCCGTTTTCCTCAAGAAATGTGTCGGCAATGTTCGCGCTCTCAGTAGCATGGGTGGCAATATTCTTTCCGTCAAATGCCACATCATGCATAATTACGGCAAGCTCAATGAGTTCATGGTCTCCGCCATGAATTCTCTGAAGAGAAAGTGCGCTCTTCAAAACTCTTTCTGCGTGCGGATAACCGGACAATCGGTCAGAGCCCATTTTATTCACTACAAATTTTTTTGCATCTTCTGTGAGCGACATACGGTAATATATTCTGCAAAATATAAATTTCTAAGGGCGTCTTTATCTCACACATATCGGTCGCTATTTAGAATGTGATTTTCTCATTTTTGTTTTTAAGGGGGCAATAGAACCCTGTTTTTTCACAAAAGCGCGCCAAAAAACTATATATACCCATTCATCCTTACTTTATTGTGAAGAGCATATAATGCTCACGGAGGGAGATATGAATGAGCTTTTTTAAGAAAAGAAAAGCACAGTCTGCAACAGAATACCTCATGACATATGGATGGGCAATACTTGCAATAACAATTGTGGGCGCTCTTCTATACACTCAGGTTTTCTCGCAAAGAAGCTGTGCAACAGCAGGAGCAAGCGGATGGCCGCTAACAGCAAGTGTTGCTCCGGATGGGAATGAATTCACAGTAAACACGGATGGAACTGTGGTTATGGCACTAAAAAATAATTTCGGTAAAGACATCTCTGTAACAACTATTACCGGAGATGTAGCCTCAGAGACTCTTGGTGCTCCAGTGGTCATAGTTGATGGTGCAACTGTCGCAGTCACTACAACACTCAACGTTGCCGGAGCCGGAGTCCAAGGAGACTGCTACACTGAAAGTGTAACTGTAACATTCCAGACAGCTGCTGCAGTACCTGTCAAAGCAACAGGAAATCTAAACGGACGGTACTAAACACTTTTTGGATTTAACTAATGTGTGCAAGGCACTTGTGCCTTGTACGCACTTTTTTTCTTTTTTTTTGATGATTCTATGCATGTAAGGAAAGCACAGTCTGCAACAGAATACCTCATGACATATGGATGGGCAATACTTGCGATAATGATTGTTGGTGTTCTGCTCTACAGTTATGTGTTCAACGAGCGCAATTGCACTTATGGTGCAAACGGATTTCCTCCTTTTGCATCAATTTTACCCGCGGCAAATGAGTATTCTGTAAATGCGGACGGCAGCATTGATTTGCTTCTTGCAAGCAGGCTTGAGAAAGATGCCAATATAACTGAGCTCAATGGTGTGGCTATTGGTCCACATAACATAACTGCCGGAGGGCAGGTAGCTGTTCATGCAGGTGCAGGAACTATGGACGCCGGAACGGTAGGTAAATGCTATGGTTTGGCGCTCACGATAACCTATAAAACAGGTATTATTTCAGAACTCAAGTCAACAGGGATTCTTAACGGAAGATATGGTTAGATAATCTCGCTTTTGTCGATGACAGGCACTCCAAATATTAGGTCTTCGTCTATCCGGGGGCATGCTGTGTTTATGAGTGCATCGAGCTTCATGCCAAGAATCTTTTCCGGGGATATGTAGTCCATTGCGAGAATCCAGACTTTTTTGTTTTCTTGCTCAAATTTTTTTTCAATATCATCTGTGCTGCTGAGTTGCCCTCTTTTTGTTGATACTAAAATACCTATATTTTTCGCGTCTTTGAGCTTCTCGAGTTTCAATATTCTTTTTTTTTCAAAAAGCCGTTTTTCTTTGTCTGTACTTTCTATCTTACCTGTGTCTAAATTTGCAAGAAAAACAGGCTTTTGCACTTTCTTTGCCACACCGAGGGCGTGGAATTTTCCGGAGGCAAGTGTAATGAAGCAGTCCACTTTATCCTCTATGGCTTCTGCTGCGCCTGCGTTGCAGCCAAGAACCTGGCCTTTGTATTTCATGCTTTTGGATTTTGCGATGAATACTTCTTTGCCTTTTTTTTCGAGAAGGTTTTTTATCTTTGGTATTGCCCCGAGATACTGTATTGTTGCAACGAGGCCTATTTTTTTATCAGGGATTGCAGAAAGATTTGATTCAATAACTTTGCTAAAATCCGCGTCCGAGCGGCACTCAACATACAGGACAGGAATTTCTTTCGAGACCATAAACGGCGCGTGCCCGACATGCACTATGAGGTCGCAGCCAAGCATCTTTGCCGGGTTTTCAGGAATGTCGCACGCCCCAAAGCACGGGTCTGCCCAGATAATGCATTTTGGACCGAGTGCGCGAATTCTGCCTGCAATCTCCTGCACAGATGTTTTCATGCCTTCCGGCGCCTGCAGAAGGATTTTTTTTGGCTTTCTTTTGAGGATTTCTTTCTTAATGATTTCATATTCTTTATCCGGCAGATTCATGAGTTGTGTTGGTTAGAGATGTTTTAAAAGATAATTCGCGCCCGGTCATCCAAAGTTCCCTAGCGCACTGACGGAATGAATTTTTAATATTTGTGGATAAGTAGCATATATATGATAATGATATATTGAAATAAAAAAAGTGAGGACGAATCCTCGATTTTCAACTCGCATCAGGAGACCCATATGCTTTCTCAAAAGCCAAAAGATCTTCTTCCTTGACGACTCCCGTGCCTTTGCACGTGGGACATTTTCCGTCAAGGTGGCACTTTACGCCGTTTGGTTTGGCTTTATTGAATGTGCACCCTTTGCAACTTTGTGGCTTTCCCACACACCCACCATTTCCTTGGCATATGGGACATTGTACCATAATATCATCCGTCATATTCTTCACCTCCCGAGGCACTCTTCTCTCAAAGGCACCTCTTTTTTATTTTCTTCACAGTAAAGCATCTGCCGGGATTGAACCCGAATGTCACCAAAAAGGCAACACCTTGACAGATGCACGCTGAATTCAAAAGAAAAATTCGCAGGAAAAAAATGAATCCTGCCATTGTGTTTTATATTGCAGGAATGATCTTCTGCAATGTGACGACACCAATCATCCAGATCAAGTAGCCACAAAGTATCGCCACACCGACATGGATGTTTGTTCGGGCATTCATGTAATACACTGTGCCTAAAAACAGAGCACATGGTGCTAGATACACGACAGACCACACAATCATTCTCTGTGTAATCTCAATACCCGACTCCCTGCATACAAACAGTATGCTGAGCGTCGTTATGATGGGTGCTACTGCAAGCATCCCGCCCCATTTAGGGTGGATGTTGGCGAGCAGACCCACACCAACTATTATTGCACCCCCAAGAATAAACTTGAGGGCGAGATACGTTAAACTCATACGACCTCCTCTCACACTTTTTCTTTGTTATTATAAGGCAGTGAGCAGCCTTTTTTTGTTCAGATTCAAAACAGCAGGCTCAAAAAAAGGCCTGCAATTCAATTATAAGCTCCCTTTGTTCATTCGCACAATTGCGATTGCAATCGCAAGTGCCGCAATCACCACAGACGTACCGAAACCAGGAATGTTTGGTGCTTCAGATGGTGTCTTTTGCATCTTTAGCATCAGATTCAATGGTCGTCGTGGTTCGGGAGGGACCTCAAATGAAGTCTCTGTGTTTTGATATCCCTCAGAACGTCCTATAATGGTGTAGTTTCCTGGCTCGAGTTTGTACTCGAGAGGATCTCCTGGAGATACTGTTTTTTCAACGTGAACCTGCTCAGACCACAAATCAACGGTACCTGTGATCTGTGTGCCGTTGGCGTCTACTAGCCAAACAAATATTATTGGATTTGATTCCAAAACATTCGCATGACCTAATGTATACCAGACAGATTCGGTTGTTACTCCAACGGCCTTTGCTCTGACCTCATACACACCTGGCTTTTCCCATACATGCGATCGGTTCACACGCGTTCCTATGGGAACAAAACCGGTAGTGGTCTGAGTTCCGTCGCCCCAATCGAAGACGGTTTGTACATTGTCCTCGCCGTCACCATTTCCACTTAGGTGAACGGTAGTAGTGTAGCTGATCGGTTCACCCACAACCGTATCAACAGCCAGTGCAGGCGTTGTTAGTACGGCAAGAACCAACAGCAGCAAAAAAGAACTCGTTTTTGTTCCACTTTTGGCCGCCCGTATCTTTTTCAGAAGCCATATAGTCATGGCCACGAAAATTACGAGATCCACCAGAATAACTCCTACCATCATAGACGTTACCCCTGGATTTTCGAACTCTTTACTGACTATTGCCGCGGAGATCACTCCGACAACAAGACTCAAATAGAAAGGTCCATATTTCATGCTTTCCTCTTCTCACACTTTTTCTCTATTAAGAGAAGGCAGTGAGCGGCCTTTTTGTCTACATCCTTCACTGCAAAACTCCGCAGTCAGGAGGTTTCGATACAATCACAGGCAACACCAAATTGGTGCTACCTGCTCTATAAATAGGATTCACCACAAACAACCCAAGACAGCCATGACAACGAAGAACACAATTAGAACTAACTGAAATGTCTCCGCAGTCTTCAGCCATAACATACACTTTCAAGCGCACTCTGACCAGACCGTCTCTTACATTTTGACATCAAGGATGCCAAATTCATCTCAAAAGAGACGACGGTTGTTTTGTGGTAAAAATGAATTTTGTAAATTTATCAAATTCCAATAGGAACACAAGTGCCTTTAGATGAAATACCACTCCTTAATAAATACAAATTTAGCTTTATAACTTTAGTGTGACTTAAAAGTAGCAAAATTTAGAAAACAAACAAAGCATGAAACTCATATAAAATTTATTTTGCCTTCATGCCCTATGACTGAAAGAATTTCTGTTGAGGTAGAATTTTTTGCATCTCTTCGTGGCAAGACAAATAAAGAATCTGAAAACATGGCGCTCACAAAGGGATGTTCTCTTGAAAATCTCTGCGAGATTCTAAAAGAAAAATATCCCTCTGCTTTTCGGGTTCCTATGAACGAATATGTGTTTGTAGTCAATGGCAAAAAGCAAGACCCGAGAAGGACGCTTCTTCTTTGTGACAAGGACAATGTATCGGTTTTCCCGCTGGTTGGCGGAGGATAACACCCGGGATTTCGCAATATCGTAAGCGTAACGAACTATTTTGGAAATTTCGCAGGGGTTTTCAGAGAATTTATTATTTTTGCCCTCGCACCAACGGAAGCCCCGCCGTAAGAACAACATTCCGGTACTACAGACCTAAAGCGCTCCAATTGCAGCCAGCAACTTTTTATGTCCATCAACTAACTCGTTGAAGTGCTTCACTTCTCCAGTCACTATTTCAAATTTCATTTTATCGCTTGAACTCGCGTATTTTGCCATTTTTGATCCACTCCTTTATTTCTGAATCTGTGTAAAAAGTTTCTCTAATGCCGAGCATAACTTTTGCCTGCTTTGGATGATCTGGCATTGCAAACTTTGCTCCGTTGCTTATCAAAAAATCTTTGGCTGTGATAAATGCTGTTCTTCGGTTCCCGCTTGCAAAAGGATGTCCTTGTATCAGATTTTTCATTAGGAAACCTGCTTTGTCATAAATGTCGCCATCTAAAGCCCTACAACCTTCAAGGGTATTGACTAATTTTCTATAACTCAACACTTACGACTTATCTGCTTTTTTTGCCTTGATTAAGCTAAGAACCAAAAAATTATATTCCATTATTCGCTCAACAGCCGGATATACGATATTTTTCATAATTCTTGTTGGTTGCGGCATAATATAAGGTTGTTGTAGATACAATTCGACAACTGTGGGGTTTTCGAATGTGTGTGCCCGCCATTAAAGCAATACGGTTCTGTAGCCCCTTAAAACGCCATAAAACAGATAGTACACACGTACCTTTATTGCATGGTATGTTCGTACTATTTTTTATCATATCTCCGCGTTTTGATGACCCAAAAAATCAAAAATCGCGAGCAAACAAATTTGATCTATTTTGCCAAAATGATTTTGAAAAACTAGTACATTCATACTAGTATGTCTTTACCTTGCCTTTCCGCGCAACCATTCAGCAAGCTTGCCCTTTTTGGCAGCCTCTGTAGAAATCATTCCGTGCGTCTCCTCCGGTGTTGCTGTCATGCCCTCGAGAGCGTCATACGCATGTTCGCGCATGTTAACGGTCTGCTGTGCCTCAAACATGTTGTCAAGCCCGTAGAACTTGGGCGGAAGCTTTTCAGGGCTTGTGTCTATTTCGAGTTCGCGCACTAATTCCCGGAACGCTATTGCACTTTGCTTGGCGCCGTAGGAACCCATCTCCCAGATAACGTATGCGTCCTTCATGCCCTTCTGGCGTAGCTGGTGCATCCATCGGTAGATTACTTTCATGTCGCGCGAGAAAGGCTCAAGCGGAGCGTGCGCACCCATTATGGGACGGGGTGCGTTTATGTGCAGCATAGTTATGTACTTTGCATAGCTCTCCTTCAGGGTGGCGATGTCATCTGACACCCAGATGTAGTTGACTGTCAAATGCTCGAAGTCCATGCAATATGATGTATGTGCTCCATTGTCCAGATGCTTGACAAGAAGAACATGGTCGTGTGCAGACATGATTCTCAGCTGCCCTTCCTGTCCCTGAGGCGGCATTGCAGTCTCAATGAAAATCTGGATATTCCCGTCTTTCAGATAATCATAAACTGAAATGTCTTTTTTAAGGTCAGGATCATCTGTCTTCATTGACCAGATAGGATTGTCTGTAAAAAGATGGCCCTGAATGTATTTCGCAGCAACTGCTGTTATCATCCTTTCAACAAGTGTCATTGTCTTTGTATTTTCTTTACGTTTTCCTTTTTCATCATAGTAATATTCCTTGCCAATATCAGCGCGCCATATTATCCAATCCGGCTCATACTGCATGCCGACTATGTCTTTCCATAGAGGGTCTTTTGTTATCCACATGTATTTTGCGATAACCTTGTATGCAGTCTCTTCTTCGCACTGGGAACCGTGGCGAACCCAGTAATCATAGATGTGGTAAAAATCATAATGAATAATATATCTTGCAGGGCCTTGAATTTCCTTTAATTCCTTTTCAAGGTTTTTGTCTTCATGTGCTAAGTTGCTTTCAATACGTTGTCTGTTTGTATGAGCATCTAAAGAACTCAACTGGCTCTGAATTAAATTCGCTTCTTGTTGTAATGCATCGGTTGGTATATTTTGTTCCTCATTTGCCTTTATTTGTTCTACCAGAGACGTAAGTTTTCTAATAAACGGCGCTTTCTGCTGGCGCACTTCGGCATCAACAAGACCCATCATTTTCTCTTCAAATACTTGCTCTTTTTTTTTCAGAGCCTCTGCACCTTCTTTGTATCCAGAACCGTGCTGCAAAAGCATATATGTATCAAAATAGTTTATTGTTCCGACATCCCCGGGCGCACCCATTGCATTAAACATAACATTAATGAATTTTGCAATAAACCAGTCCTGCAATCCATTGAACAGCTTTCCGTTAGGATCTCTTCTTGAACAAGTCATTCTGCCTCTTGCAGGGTCTTTATACGCTCCACTGTCGAAGTCTTTCATAAAAGCCCCCAGATTCAAGCCGTCATGGCTGACCTGCGCGACCCTTGGCTCCTGCTGCCCTACCTTAAAAGTAACATGTGGCCTTATCTGGGAGGATGTGTGAAACAGGACAAACTTGGTGTCCACAAGCTTTCTCCCGGAGTATGCGCCCTTTGTGAGCTTTTCATGCATTATTTTCCAGTCATATGCGCGCGCAATGCATAAATCCATGTCTGTTGACAGGTGAAGCCCAATTTCAAACTTTCGCCCTGTCGTAACGTCTCCTTGCGCCGTTTTTATGTGGGCGACCTGCTCTTTCAGGTCTGCTTCGAACATTTCAGAAAGTGCCTCATAATCAATCATGGCAAACTCAAAGCCCATTCTCGAGGCTTTTGCAATTTTTCGCGCAATACCCATGTTTATGAGTTTTTCATCGCCCTGCCCGAATTGCGCAAAGCCAGGGCTTGCCCCGATAATATATCCTTTGGGCTTGTTCTTCTCGTCCCAGCGCTCGTCCTTGTACTTTGGCTCTTTTTTTTCTTCGGGCAAAAAAACACCACTATAAATTAAATTCTATAAACATTATATATAACAGCAATCCGTATAAATATTATAGAATGTTCTGGTGTGATTACTTTGAGCCTCCTAGACAAAATGAAAAACAAAATTAAGGGAAAAAGCATTGATGAGGAAATTGATGTTGTCTTTAGGGATGAGTCCTCTTACTCAAAACGTGTTCTTGATGCAAACCAAAGGCCGCAAGCAAACAATACGCCTCCTGTGCAAGAAGCCAGAAATAACCCCTTTGCTCAAAACACTGCGCCCACACCGCCAATGCAAAACACAGGCTCAGCCTATGAGCCTGCCCGCACAAGCCCTCTTCTGAAAGCAAGACAAGGTGTTCAACAAAATGCACCGCAAGAGCTGCCTGATGAAGATGAATTTATGCGGCAAAGATTCGGAGCCGACCAGATAGCTGATAAAGATGTTCCGCCGCCGCCAGATCTGATAGGCCTTCCGGGGACAGACGTAGAAAAACTCACACCTCCGAGGCAAACTTTTGCGCATGGGCAAAATATTGGCTCATCAGAGGTACTTGATGAGCTTCTTCTTTCAATGAAAGACCTTCGCGCGCAGAATAACCATATAATTGACCTGCTCAGAAATATGCAGGATAGGTTAAGCAAGCACTGATTAAGAAAAATTAAAACAAGCCGGGCTTAACAGCCCGACCCATATAAAAAGAGTTCAAGACTTATTTCTTTTTGAGTTTCTCGATTCCGACTTTCTTCACTTTAGGCTTCCAAACTTTCGAGCCCATCCATTCAGGTGCGTTGTCAGGTGTGTCAACCTTGACTCTTGAGCCTTTGTAGATATGGACTTTTTTTGTCCCGCGCTCTCTGAGCCGGATATCTTTCTCTCCACGGTTTGCGGCTTTAAGTGCTGCCTGCCTTGGCTGTTTTCCGGAGAATACTCCGCTTTCTTTGCCGTTTTTGCTTCGCATAACAAAGTATCTTTTCTCTGCCATTTCGAATACCTCCATTCTGATTCTAAACAGCGAACGTACATAAAAATTAAATTGCGCGCGAACACTGCGACTGATGCGCATTATATGGCTTGGCCAGTATTTATAATTTTTTTGCTGTTTTGCGGTGAAAATTTCATCTTTATTAAACTGTTTTCGCCAATATGCCTGTTGAAATTCTCAGGCAAGATGATGCTATGATATGTTTAATCGCGCTCTTTGTTTTTGCAGTAATTGGCATATTCAGTGCAAAGTATCGCGATTATTTCCGCGAGGCCCTGAATTGTGTTTTTCGCAGGGCGACGCTTAGAAAGTGTGACACAGGCTTTGACCGTAAAATGAAGGCTAAGATAGTCGGGCGCCTGATGAACAGAAATCCGAAGATTGCTGCCGGTGTGTTTCGGCACTTTGAGGCAATATCATGGTTGTTTACAATACTTCTTTTCTTGAGCATGGCATACTCTGTTGACGGGCTTTAC
>JAGLMX010000020.1 GCA_023139785.1 Candidatus Aenigmatarchaeota archaeon
TTAAAAGACATGCCATCTTTTGGCTTTCTTGTCTTACGTTTGGCTTTCTCAACTACGGGTTCGTTCTGGCGCGCGCTTTCAGAGCGTTTTTTTGCGGAAAGTTTATAATTGACAAATTTTCGAAGCCGCATGGGTGCTGCTGCAACAGGACGGTTCACAAGAGATTGTCTTTTCCCTGCAATCCTCTTTTTACCCTTAAGAACACGAATTAATTTTTTAGTAATCTACAACACCATAAAGCTTTATTTTATCTGCTGTGCTTTCATAATAAACACGCACGTAACCACTTGTACTTTGAACAGCCCCTTCTGCAGGCACTGAAATAACTTCTTCAATCAACTCACCTTCGTGTGAATAAATCAGTATCTTCTTTTGAGCACTTCCACCAATTGTGTATGTTTCACCACCAATATATACAGGCATCTTGAGATCTACATAACACGAAGTGCAGTTGAGTTCATGAAGCATCATTGCAGTTGAGGCAACATATTTATTCATTGCAATTAGCCTGTTATCGCCAAGTGTTGAAAGCATCTCATCTTCGATAAAAGTGAATAATGCCATCACACCAACCATTATAGCAATGCCTGTGCCAAAAAGCATTACTTCTTCGATAACCCCATACATACCCTTACGGGATTTCCTTAAGCGCATCAAATAAGTCATTATATCCGCAGATTATGAAATTGAAATGTATATGTGTGTCAGCACAAGATCTTTACCCAAGTCTGAGCCCGAAGGAATTCGTTCTATGCTCTCGCGTCTTATAGTTATGGTGTGCTCTCTGGAGGATGATATGCTGCTTCCTTCTGAATGAATTATAATCTTATATCCTTCAAGTGTTGTAACATCATCAAGCTCACGATATGTGAGACGCATACGATTTATGTAATTTCCGCCCATCTCAATAGTCTTTGCCATCACAACGCCGGCAGCATCTGTGCCGAGCAAGCCAACGATTTCTTCTTCAGGCCCTGTGATAACTGTGAACCCATCAAACAGCCCGGTGCAATCCACGTGCTCAATCACATAGTTTGGATCCCCCAGCAGAGCGTCCCCTGAATTATGGGATATGCCGTCTATATCAACTACGTCGTCTACAGCACATACACCGACAAGATAATCAGTTCCATCAAGACTTACGATTCCACCAGCACCGGCGTCCACTACATGAGTTTCATACTGAAATGCATCAAACGCGGTGTCAAGAGAAATATAAGATAGTGAACCAATCCCGAGCCCATCAGTAGATACCGAATAAATTACTGCGTTTTTGGTTGGTACAATCTCAAGTGTTCCATCAAGAGATACCTGAAATGATTTCTGCTCCCCGGACAAAGCAGATTCGCCTATTCTGTGCTTTATCAAAGACATAACTTCTTGTGCATTAACTATTTTAGAATTTGTCTGGCTCTTCTCAATTACCGGCGCACCCCAGTTATATGTCACAGCAATCATTGCAATAACTATTCCTGTCATTAAAACCAGTGAAACTGCCGGAGACTGTGCTGCTCTTGAACTCACATACTCACCCGGGTATATTCGGCAGAAGGAGCATATATATGTTTGCGCGTTCAATCCCCGTGATTACTGTGCATGTCTACGGCATTTGTGTTTCATATAAAAAATTTGGAACTTTGCCAAAATTCCGTATGTTTATAAGATTTTCTGCCAATGTCAAACACATGAATGTTCTGTTTATAACTCCATCAGAAGTATTGTACTCTAAAGACCAAACACACGCTGATGCTGTGAAATTCCTTAAGAATGCGAAGAAAAAATACGCACTAGTTGCTTTGACTGATGACGCACAGGATGTATGCGGCACAGAACTTGAAGAACACGATCTTCTTGGCTATTTTGAGCTTATTGCAAGCTCAAAGGACTATGACACAAGATTGCCTGATTATCGCATAATAAACATTTCTCTTGCAACGCTCCGGGACAAGCTTGGCGAAGAGATAACAAAGCGCGAATGCGCTCTTCTCGGTGCAAGGCCGTATGAGGACATTAAGTGCGGTAATGATGCCGGAATAAAGACAATCCGTGTAATGATGGGGTGCTATGTAAACACGGATCCGGAAGATGCTTCTGAAAAACCCACAGCGAAAGTCTCAGACCTTAAAGAAGCGTCGTACTTGCTTGCCCCTGAAGAAATGAAGAAGCCAAATGTCCTGAAAAAGGCAGCGCCAAAGAAAGCAAAGGCAAAGCGCGCCGTACAAAAAAAGAAGATGCCCGCAAAACCGGCAAAGAAAAAAGCAAAACAAAGTAAGGCGAAAACAAAAGCAGCGCCAAAACAGGCAAAGAGAAGCTCTAAAAAAGAAATAGAAGAATCATTTTTCTAACATCATAAGACTCTATGCAACCCAGACCTAAAGGACGGGGCTTCAGCGATTGCAGATAATTTAATTCTTATCGGAATATTTGTTTCAGGACAATATATAAGCATTAAAAACCACTTTTTCTTAGGTGGTTTTATGGCAGAAGAATTTATTGAGAAAAAGTTATTCACATCAGAATGTGTCACAGAGGGACATCCGGACAAGCTTGCGGACAAAGTCTCTGACGCGATTCTTGACGCAATGCTTGAGCAGGATCCTGATTCGCATGTTGCATGCGAGACACTCACAACAACAGGGCTTATCCTTGTTGCAGGAGAGGTTACAACAAAAGGTTATGTTGATGTCGCGGGCGTGATCAGAAAGACGCTGAAGGAAGTTGGTTATACAAATCCAGAGTATGGCCTTGACTATGAGGACTGTTCTGTCCTGGTGTCAATACATGAGCAGAGCAAAAACATTGCAGTAGGTGTTAACCAGACAAGCGAGCACGAGCAGGGAGCAGGAGACCAGGGCATGATGTTCGGCTATGCATGCAATGAAACTCCTGAACTTATGCCGCTTCCGATATCGCTTGCGCACAAACTTACAATGCGCCTGTCTGAGGTCAGAAAGAAGGGTATACTCAAGTGGGTGCGCCCTGACGGCAAGTCGCAGGTCACAGTAGAGTACGAAGGCAACACGCCAAAGCGCGTTGATACCGTCGTCATCGCAGTGCATCACAATCCCGAAGTGCCTGCCGAACAGATTAAAAAAGATATAATTGAAGTGGTCATAAAGCCTGTCTGCGGCAACTATCTTGATGAGAATACCAAGTTTCACGTAAACTCAACAGGCATCTTTGTTGTCGGAGGGCCTGAGGCAGACACCGGTGTCACAGGAAGAAAAATAATTGTTGACACATACGGCGGCATGGGACGGCACGGCGGCGGCGCATTTTCAGGAAAAGACCCGTCAAAGGTTGACCGCTCCGGCGCGTACATGGCGCGCTATATTGCAAAAAATGTTGTTGCAGCAGGCCTGGCAGAAAAGTGCGAGATCCAGCTTGCATATTCTATCGGAGTTGCAGAGCCTGTTTCAGTTCTTGTCGAGACTTTTGGCACAGGAAAATTGCCAAATGGCAAAATAAGCGAGCTTGTCAGGAAGAACTTCAGCATGAAGGCCGGAGACATTATTGAGCACCTGAAACTCAAGCGCCCAATATACTGCAAAACAGCGGCATACGGGCACTTTGGACGCGAAGACCCGGACTTTACATGGGAGAATACTGACAAGGCAGAGATTCTGAAAAGAGAGGCAGGGCTGTAAGCCCTGTCGTGTCTCTAATGCATTTATGCTTGAAATAACAAAAGGTCTTATGCAGCGTGTTCACATAATCGTAAACGGCCTTGTTCAGGGAGTCTACTTTCGTGCATTCACAAAAGAGACAGCTGACCGGTTGGGACTTTCAGGTTGGGTGAGAAACCTTCCGAACGGCTCTGTTGAGGCTATTGCGGAAGGGGAAGAACAGATTCTTAAAGATTTTGTATCTGATCTGAAAAAAGGTTCTTTGAAAGCGCGCGTTGACGAAGTTCAAATTGAGCACTCCGATGCAAAAAAAGAATTTCCTGATTTTTGTATTCTCAGATCATGAAACCTCCATGCGACCCTGAAGTCGCTATCGCTCCAACATCTTCAAAGCGAATATCGAAATTGTACTTTGAAGACGCCCTAAAGGACGGGGTTTGATTGGTTCGGTTTCAAAATTTCCAACCGGTAACTCCGACCTAAAGGACGGAGTTTCAACGGTTGTAAATAATAATTTTGATGAATTCACAGCATATTTTTAGTGAATTTATATAACATTTAATAACTCTGCTAGGAAATATAACTTTGAGGAGAATCTGATGCCGCTTGTGTTTAAAGAGAAGTCTTCACTGTTGAACATTGCATTGCTTTTAATGATACTGCTTGTAAGCACCACGTCACTTTCTTTTGGAGTTTTATTTGTCCTGAACCCGCCGCATATTTTTATTGCCCTTTTCATTCTTTTGCTTTTTTCGTCTTCATTAAGTGTTATTGCATATCACTATATCCGGGAGATGGTCTATGGACTGGATCCTGAAGACGAGCTGAGGCAGCTTAAGGGAGATCTTGAAAAGACAAAGATGATGAAAAAAGAGGCATTAAAGAAGTATTATGGCAAGGAACTTGATTCCGAACTTCTCAAAAAGCTTGGAAAAAAATATGAAGAAACAATAATTGAAAAAGAGGTATTGATAAATCTGGTTCTTGAGCGCAGCTATGTAGATTTGGTTTCCGCCATAATCAAAAAATATATGTCTGTGATGGGAAAAGAAGCAATAGAAATTGCAAAGAAGACAGGCATAGATGTCTCATACGCAGGGGAATTCACCGGCAGGGCGAACAAAGAGACTATTTCCAAGCTCCTGGTTGAGTATGAGCGCGCAAAGGGCACAATTGCAATATCTCTTGCAAGGGATGTGGCAAAGAAAATACTTGATAAGAATCCCACTCTGGATGTTCCGGAGGAGCTATCACCAACAACGGTTTTCCTAAAGAAGCTTTGAGGCGTTATTTTCAGATATCTTTTTAAACAAAGGCACAAATACTATCTTTGGTTACTATGATTTTAGGGCTTCCGGAACCTGTGTTCTTTTTATGGTTTTCTGCTTTTTTTTATATGGTTGCTATACTTTTTCTGCTAAAGACTTTTTTGAAGGAAAACACAAAGCTGTTAGATGCTTTTTATGTATATCTTGAAGGTATGTTTTTGATGCATGTGTTTTTTGGAATGGCTTTATTTGTTCCAAGCGCTGCAGAAATCATGTATTTATTTGGATTTATTAGTGCGGTTATAGGCTCTGCATTTTCAACAAGGTTTTTTTTATATTCTGAGTTTCCGAATTATGAAAAGAAGCTATTTTATTCAATACTTGCTTTAGGGCTTGTTATGCTGGTTTATCCTGTAGCAATTGGTGAAATAGGGACTATGGGCCTAACTATGACAATGTTGTACCTCATCGCGTTTACGGGTATGTCCTCAAGCATGTATCTTGTGTATATATCTGACAGGGAAGTGGATCATGGGTCAAAAATAAAAGGTCTTGGCGGCGGAATTGGCATGTTTTTGTCAAGCGGTGTGGCAAGCACAGTAATCTTATTTGGAGGCCTGACTGCACACATGACTCTTTTTGAGCGCACATTTTACATACCTCAGTTTTTCATGGTGTTGTCTCCGATAATAATATTGGCGTCAATCGTGTGCGGCAGATATGCAGACAGCCATGCACTTCAAGATGAAATGTTATCGAATGTGAAATTCAAAAAGAAATGATGGTCTGGTGGCTGATTTTTTATCTGTCTTTGGACGAACGTTGTCATGGAAAATTTTCATGCGCGGCCCACTCATATTTTTTGTGGATTCATTGAATGGGGTTTTTCATAAAAAAAGAAATTTTTCTTAAACAAAGAGGATAATCCTGTTTTTCAGTACAGGAAAACAAAAGGCGAAATCTTGTTTTTGCATTATCGTCATGAAACATCTATGCGGTCCATTCCTAAAGCACTGTTGCTTGGTTCGGTTTAAAATGTGTTTGTTATGAGCGACCTCAAGGAAAAATTTGTCTCAGTAAAAGAATACTCTTCTGTAGCAGAATATCATACCACCTTAGTTCGACCCCGCCTTAAAAAACGTGGTTTAATTGATTCGGCGGTAAGTGAAGTCACTTCGCTACGCTGCGTTCCAACATCTACGAGACAAAATTCAGTGAAGTGTCTCGAAGACTCTCCAACCGGAAACTCCGTTCTCAAGGGCGGAGTTACAGCGGTTGTAGATACCGAAGAGCGGGTTTTAGAAGAGGTCATCGAGATACGTAAGTTCACTAAAGACGAAGCATTTCGCATGGAGGAGAAGGGATTTTTCTTCATGCCGAACAAGATAACGTATTTTCGAAAAACCGCTGGCGACGAATGCGAAATACTCGGCGCACTCAGCAGGAACAAAAGAAAAAAGATGAAAAAAGCAATAAGAAACTCCTCTGATTTTGAATTTGCATATGAAAATCCCTTAACAGAAAAAACATATCAGAATTGGTATGACAATGTTTACGTTCCGAACGTTGCATTAAAAAAGCATGGCAGAATCGTTGCCGCGCGCGACTGGTGGAAAACAGGAAATGAAGATTCGTGCAGAATGGGGGTCTTTTTCAAAAAGAAAGGAGACGTTGTTTCAGGAATCGTTGCAAAAGGCATTTCGAAAAGCAGTGTTCTTCCAAAAAGAATGTCAATAAGCTATTCGTCCGGAACGAACGATGTAAGGCCTCTTGGCCTCATGGATTGCCTGAATTTAAAAATAATTGTTTTTGCAAAAGAATGCGGATATGATTATATTTTCCGGGGAAAGGATACAAACCTTTATGGCAAGCACTTGAGTTCAGGCATACCTGTGTTCAAGACATCTCTTGGTTATGAGATAATGCCGCTTAAGTCCTGGGCAGATATGCTGATAAAATTTAACGATTTGTCAGGGTTTGAGGACACAATATTTTTTGTAAATTATGCGAAGGGTTCTAAAAAGCTAATAGGAAACCTTATTTTCAAAAAAGAGCCGGAAAATGTTGGGGAGTACAAAAAGCCGTTTCTTTTTATGCTTCGTGTGTTCAGGTGCACGGACGGAAAACTTAAACTTCTTGAGGAAATAAGAACTAGAGGATAGAGTCTTTTTCTGTTTCAGCGTGGCGAAGGAAAATCAATGTGTTGTTCATTCGAAAACTCTACATCCCGCCCATAGCTTTCATGAGGTTCTTCATAGCCCCGCCTTTCATGCCGCCTGACTGTAATTTTTTAAGCATCTTTCGGATTTGGCGGAAGTTTTTGATAAGATTCTTGACTTCAGAGGATTCTGTTCCTGCGCCCTTAGCGATTCTCTGCATGCGCGAGGAGTCTATGACCTCGGGGTCGCGTTTCTCTTCAGGAGTCATGCTGTCTATGATGTATTTCCATAGATCCATTTTTTCCTCCTGTTCATTCATCATGTGCTTTGGAAGTTTCATCGCACCCATGCCGGGAATCATCTCCATTATCTTGCCGAATGAACCCATCTTTTTCATGCCTTCCATCTGGGCGTAGAATGACTCAAGCGTGAATTCGCCGTCCATGAGTTCTTGCGCTTTCTCAGGGGACATGGCGTCCTTTGCTTTTTCAAGAAGACCTTCAAGGTCGCCCATACCAAGCATTCTTGAGACAAAGCGCGTTGGGTCATAGACCTCGAAATCATCCATTTTCTCTCCTGTGCCGATGAACTGGACATTCGTGCTTGCAGCATGGCAGGCAGAAAGCGCACCCCCTCCCTTTGCACTTGAGTCCATCTTTGTAAGGATAACACCTGTAAGCCCGGCAATACCATTGAATTCAACTGCCTGTTTTTTAGCTGCCTGCCCTATGTCTCCTGAGAGAACAAGAAGGCGCTCGTCTGCATTTACGGCTTTGCTTATACCCTTAAGCTCATCGCGAAGCTCTGCATCCAGTGCAGAGCGCCCTGCTGAGTCAACAATTATTACCTGCTTGCCGGAAAAATGCTTAAGCCCGTCTTTTGCCACTTTTGCAGCGTCTTTTTCATCAGTACCGTAAACCTCGACACTAAGTTTTTCACCGAGCTGCTTTAATTGCTCGACAGCTGCGGGCCTGTACGTGTCTGCGGCAATTAATCCGACGGACATGCCTTTTTTCTTGTAGAATTTTGCAAGCTTTGCGGCACTGGTTGTCTTTCCGGAACCAAATAAGCCAACCAGAAGAATCTTTTTCGGCTTGAGTGAAATTTCAGGCTGTGTTTCGCCAAGAAACCTGATAACTTCAGAATAAACGATTTTTACAACATGCTCCTTTCGTGTGAGCCCAGGGGGAAGCTTTTCAGAAAGGGCCTCGTCTTTTATCCTTTTTGACAGCTCAAATACCAGCTTGACGTCAACGTCTGCCTGAATAAGAGTGCGCTGGAGGTCTTTTACAAGCTCATTGACCGCGCCCTTGTCTGCAACGCCGATTCTGGCGAACTTTGTGAG
>JAGLMX010000200.1 GCA_023139785.1 Candidatus Aenigmatarchaeota archaeon
GTATTAAACCCAGACGGAAATAAATGAGCAAACCTTAACAAAAAAAACAATTTGCCTTGATCTACATGGCAAGGCACTGTATTCAATTATTAGTGCCTTGACTATGTTTTTCACTGGTTTTTTTGCCCGGATTATTTTTGCCGTCCAAAAAATCTTCAACTCTTGTGGTCACAACATCCGGTGATTTTGCTTTCTTTTGGTTTGCCTGCTCTGTTTGTTGCGCAGACTTTGCGCTCTTAATTGGTTCTTTCGGCGGCTTGATAAGCCCCTTGTCCTTCATTTCCTTGAGCTTTTTGCCAAGCTGGACAACGAATGCTTTTGTCTGTTCCTGTATTGAGTATATATCACGCTCAGGAACGCTTTCTGACTTGCCATTCTTTATCAGAGTTATCTGCTTAGTCATTGTCTCAAAAAGATCTGCGTGCATGTCTTTGAGTTCCGGAAAGTGCTTGTATATTTCTTTTGGCAACTCTTTTAGAGATTCCGGCGGCGTCACTCCAATATACTTTAAAGCACCCACATTCGCCTTAAGAAATGTTTTGTATGTCCTCATGATTACGCTTGATTTTTTTCTCTGCTCAAGTTCTTTGATGAGTTTCTGCATTCTCTTCACATAATCATCCGTCATCTTAAGGTGCTTGTCTATTTCAGCACCGACATCTTTCAACTCATCACCTTTCTTATGCTCAAGGCTTTTTGCAAAAACGCGTATTTCTTCTGCCTCTTTCACATATCGCGCCTCAAGAAGCTGCTGGTCAACAAATGTACTCTGCAATGTTTTTGGAACATCTTCTTTGTTTACAGGCATTTTTCCCATAAACATGAGTGCTGCATTTCCGGCAGTTGCCATTGCCTGTTCAAGATAATGTCCTGCAGACTTTATCCGCCCTTGCGCAAACTCTACAAATTGGGGCGCAGCAGTTATCTTTTTATCAACAGCTTCATAGGTTGTCGGAATCTTTCCGCGAAGAAGCATTCTTTTTGCAGGCATAAACACGCCCACATCAAATACCGGAACTCCATTTCTAAGTACGGCAATTAAAACAGGCTCTGCAACACGAAGATTTTCCCAGAATTCTGTAATAAACATAAACGCCTGAAGCGTGATAAGTTCATTAGTCTCCTTTGCAAGCCGAAGCATTTCATTCCATATTCTCTCTTTTATTTCAGGAGGTATTTCCTGCTCAACCTTCGTGTCGTCCATTATTACGAAAACATCTATGTCTGACTTTTTGTTCTGCTTACCGGTCGCAGTTGACCCGTATATAACTACAGCTTTCACAGTCTTCTTAAATTTCGCAATAAGCTTCTGTGAAAATTCCTGCCCTATTTTAAAGCGGCGCTCTTGCTCTTTTTTTCTCTCTTCAAGCTCTTTATCAGGCTTTGCTTTTTTATCAGCAGCACCTTTTTTCAGCGCCTTATTCGCCCTGTATTTCTCAGCTATTTTCTCTGCAGGCGAAACCTCTTTAGGCACACTTGATTTTTCAGAACTATTTAAAACATCATGTTTTTTTTCCATACATAAACTTGTCATAAAGCATATATAATGTTTTGCCTGATTATACTGT
>JAGLMX010000201.1 GCA_023139785.1 Candidatus Aenigmatarchaeota archaeon
CTCTCAACCTCAATTTCTTTTCCCTGTACAAGAAGCTTTCCACTCTTGTAAAGAATCACTGTCGCAGGACCGTTTAGGCGACGAAGCTCATACTCTGTTTTTGTTGTGACATCACAAAATCCGGAGTCCAGAAGTTTATCAATTTTTCTGGAGTCAATTCCTGTAAGAACCGCCATGCCCCTTATTGATTTATTCAACCTATATATACCCCCCGCAACCAATAAATTACTTCAGGGAATTCTATGGACAAAACAAATGCATTCATTTTATGGTTCGATCAATTAGGAATTGAAGACGTGCCTCTTGTCGGCGGAAAAAACGCATCTCTTGGCGAGATGTACCGAAATCTCTCATCTCTTGGAGTTAAAATACCAAACGGCTTTGCCGTAACTTCAAAAGCATACTGGCATTTTCTTGAAACCGCAGGAATCAAAGAAAAAATACACCAAATTCTTTCAGACCTTGACACACGCAGCATAAAAAACCTTCGCGAACACGGCGAAAAAGTAAGAAATACAATACTGTCCGCAGAACTTCCTGATGATTTAAAGCAGGCAATTGTTGAAGCATATTCACATCTTGAAAAGCAGTACAACGAGTTCGTTGACGTTGCAGTCAGATCAAGCGCAACCGCAGAGGATCTTCCTGACGCAAGCTTTGCAGGCCAGCAGGAAACATACCTCAACATAACAGGCCCCGAGTCATTGGTTTTGGCATGCAAGAAATGCATTGCATCTCTTTTCACAGACAGGGCAATATCTTACCGCGCAGACAAAAACTTTGACCATTTTTCTATCGCCCTCTCAATAGGCGTCCAGAAAATGGTGCGCTCTGACATAGCAACAAGCGGTGTGATGTTTTCAATTGATACTGAAAGCGGCTTTCCCGATGTTGTTGTAATAAACGCTGCATACGGGCTAGGCGAAAATGTTGTGCAGGGTGCAGTAAATCCGGACGAGTATGTTGTCTTCAAGCCAACGCTTCTTGAAGGCAAAAGACCGATAATCTCAAAATCCCTTGGCTCAAAAGAACAAAAAATGGTATATACAACAGACGGGCGCCATCCGACAAAGAATGTTGCAGTGCCTATAGAAGAACAAAGGTCTTTTGCGCTTTCAGATGATGAGATACTTAATCTTTCAAAGTGGGCGTGTACAATAGAGGCTCACTATTCTAAGAAAGCAGGCCACACAAAACCAATGGATATGGAATGGGCAAAAGACGGAGCGACCGGAGAATTATTTATTGTGCAGGCGCGGCCGGAAACAGTCCAGTCGCAAAAAGACAAAAATGTTATCAAGACCTATGTACTAAAGCAAAAAGGAAAACTTCTTGTAGAAGGAGCAAGTGTTGGAGATAAGATTGGCACAGGGCGGGCGCACGTCATAAAGAGCGTCCACAACATTGATGATTTCAGGAAAGGCGAAGTTCTTGTTACAGACATGACAGACCCTGACTGGGAACCAATAATGAAAATAGCCTCCGCAATTATCACAAACAGGGGCGGGCGCACATGCCACGCCGCAATAATTTCAAGGGAACTTGGAATTCC
>JAGLMX010000202.1 GCA_023139785.1 Candidatus Aenigmatarchaeota archaeon
AAACCTTGAAAGGTCTAACTCGACATCAGAAACTTTGCCGCAGTAAAGCCCCTTGTCTGTAAAAATATCGCGCCCAATTACTTCGCTTATTGTTCTCTCATTGACGACCATAAAAAACACCCCGTCACTAAACAAGATTATTGTAGGTGGAAGATTTATATAGATTTAGAGTGTTTTTGTAGGGAATGGATATATTATCTAATGATATATTGGTTGAAAAAAAAGAAATTTTGAAAATTTTAGTAAACCAAAAAAGAAATTCTATAGATGACTTTGAATAACCCCCGATTTTACCGTAAAACCAGCCTTTTCTTTATAAAGAAATGATGACTTTTGGAGGTAAATCAACGCTCTATAGTAAACCTAGCATCTCAAGCACGTCTGGCGGTAGGACTTTTTTATCTGGTCCAAACGCCTCTATTTTTGCTATAGCGATGTCTAGATTCTTTCCCGGATTATTTTCTGTCTCCTCTTCTGTGTCCATAAAAATCACTTTTCCCCTCAAAAACCAACTTCTCACCGCGCCAACAGCAAAGCTAACTACGTTGTCCTTGCTGTCATTGCAGACTTTACACATCCTGTTTTTTAACATTCCTTTGATGAATGCCAAAAAAAACACAAAATGTGTGTTTCGAAGTTGGTAATTGAGTAACATTAGCCCATAGGCTCTTGTGCACACAGTGCATTTGTTTTCCGTCCGATGCGATTGTCGATAATCATAAGTCTCACTAAATTAGATGCGCATAAAAAACCGATAAAGTTGGTGTTTGGAGTTCTATGCGCCGCTCTATAGATATAGCGGCGCCATAAGAATAATTCTTTTGCTAACTGAAGAATTCGTGTCATGCTTTGAGCCAGATAATGTTCCTGAAAACATTGCTTTTAGTCCAAACATACAATCTACCTTAACAGAACTGTGCTTTTAGATATTTAAATAATTTTCTGAATCAACGCGATTTTCATTAAAAGAAATTGGCGTCGGGGATGGGATTCGAACCCATGTGGGCGAAGCCCAACAGCTTAGCAGGCTGCCGCCCTACCAGGCTAGGCGACCCCGACGTACACTTAGCCGATATTAACGAATTAAATAAAGCGCGCATGACTTTTTTATATCTTGGCGGGTCACTGCTCTTCAAACTTATAGCGTAAAAAAGCTGCAATGCCTCCAAGTGCAAGCAGTTTCTCGCCTGCCTCGTGGGTTGAGCTTATGATGGCAACTTCTGCCTTCATTGCCTCAGCAGAAGCAAGAATTTTCTGCGCATCCTTTTCGCGCACAAGCTTGTCTGAAACAATTACACTGTTTACTGCCCCTGCATCAACTGCTTTTTTTACATGGGCGGTACCGTATGTTACAAAGCCGCTCTCTTTGCCAAGCTCTGCAAGAAAGTCCTCGACCATACGCGTCTCGGATGACATTCTGCTTTCAGCAACAACGCGCTCGAGTGCGCCGCGTTTTATGACCTCGTTTATGCCTGTCTTTCCTGTAATGCTTGATGCTTCAATGTTGCATTTTTTCTTTAGGC
>JAGLMX010000021.1 GCA_023139785.1 Candidatus Aenigmatarchaeota archaeon
GTGGAGGGCGTCGTGAGGAGAGGGACGGGGCGAGACCTCCACGGAGAAGGAGTTTTGGAAAGCGGTATTGAGAACTAATTTAGTGTGTCGTTTACGTGAAGCACCAAAGACCGGCAAGGTATAACTGCCATTATACATATTTGGATTATATCCCGGTCAGCAACTCCATTGCCTTTTTCTCTTTTTCTGATAAATCAACTAAAATTTCAGATGCTTGGTTGATGAATTTAATATCTTTTGTTTTGCCTGCATTATCAAACAGATTTGCAACTTTTGTCCATTCAGCTGCAATGTCTGAGAACATCTTATTGGCTTGGTTTAGTTGATCTATTTGCAATAAATCATAGCTTTCCTTTAAAAAATCCCTGTAAAGATTTCTAAACAGGGCGCCTCCGGTTCCTGCTTTTTCCATCAGCATTGCTGTTGTTGTAAACTCTTTTTCAATGTCTTTGCTGGTGTTGAACCATTTTTTTATTTCAACACTTGTTTTTAATACGCCTTTGTACCCAATATTTTTTATGGGCGGGTTCAGGTAATCGTTTGCATTATTTTTTATTGCTGCAAGAATGGACTCTTTTAGGTTGTAGTTTTTTTCTGTTTTCTGAATGGCGTACATCAGGTTTCCTGAAGACATTGGGCCTTTTTCATTCCGGGCCAATTCAAGGCTCTTTAAAGATGTTTTTGTTTTTCCGCCCTGTTGCATGGTGTCAACTAAATATGCAAATTCGTTGTCATATCCATACATTGCAACATAGTGGCCTGCAAAGTGGATTTTGGTTGTGAAATATTCCAGATAATAACAATCTAATTTCAGGCCGACTGCAACTTCTTTATCAATGCTGTCTTTTACATCGTCCCATGCTTTTTTTATCGAGGATGTCTCTTTTACGGTTAATTTCAGATTCAAATTGCGCGCAATGTTTTGGGTAACGACATCGGGCTTTATCCGCCCGCCAATAAAGGGAAAGTCCATTATTTTCATATTCCAGAATATAAAGCCCAGTCCCTCTCCGAGCCCAAAAAGCATTGGTTCAGAAAGCTTAATTCCAAGTTGATTTAACAGGCTTCCTGTTGCGGTTGTTTCACAATGCTGCCCGTCAAATTGCTCGAAATTTTTAATTATGTTTTTCATGATTCTCCCTTTGTATTCAGATTGGTATAAACAAGGGGTGATGCGGCACTAAAACAAATCATTCGTATTGGAGCTTTTTTATGCACTCAGCTTTTACACCGGGGTCGCTAATTTCTTCACAATACCTTTCATGATCCTGAGCCCATGCGATTTTTTTATAACATTCATCCTTATAATCGCTTCTATCTATTCTTTTGTCACAGATATCTGTGTCTGCATTGTGTTCTGCTACTTTAACAAGGCAAGTGTTTCTTTTAACTTCATCTTTTACACTAGAACATGCGGAAGCTTTGTAGTGATAATACCCAACGATGTAGTAGCACTCGTCAATTTCATCTACGTGGCTTTTTGCTTTGGCTTCTTCCAGTTTAGCGCACACCGAGTGATCGCCTGTCTTCTGGGCAACGCGCCATATGCATGATTGATATGCCGAATTACTTGATATTTCACTGATTTTATCACATATGTTTGCATTGCCTTCCGTTACAGCAACACCCTGGTAGCAAATATCCTGTTTGATTGGTGTGCTTAACTCCTTGCACACCCATGCATCGCCGACGGCTATTGCATAATTATTTAGGCATCGTTCTCTACTAGAGAGTTCTTGGATTTCATAACAATCTTTACTATTTGTTGTTGATATTGCAATTGCTTCAAAGCAGCTATTTTTTGTATATTTTGAGTCGGTTATTTTTCTACAAATGTCTTTGTTTTTTTTAGCAATAGCAATATCTTTGTAACAATCAGATTCAGCGGTTCCTGCTAAAGGGCATAATGTTTCATCGTTTTTTGATACTGCAATGCCGCCATAGCAATCATCTGACTTATGCTCACTTTCAATTCGTTTACATATGGAATGTTCTTCTTTGTTTATGGCAATCTTTTTGTAGCACGTGTCAATTCTACTTTGATCGGGGCTGCCATCATCATTTTTTAAATCTAAGCAAGCATCGGGATCGCCTGTCTTAACAGCATCCTTCAATTCATTATCAAAGGCAGTACAACCGGATAATAAGACTATTAGAGAAATTGCGATTAGTGAAAATAATTTTTTTTTCATGAACGTTCGCTCCGTGAGTACTTGATGTCTGATGTTTAAATATGATTATTTGCGGACTTTATCTGTTGAATTAATAAAGGGCGATAATGGCAACACCAAGAACTATGAACGCTGCTCCAAGAAGCCTTCCACGGAGGTTCTTTTCTTTAAAGAATATTGCGCCCAAAACCACGCTGAACAGGGCATTGGTTCTTTTGACGGCTACTACATACGCTGCAAAAGTCAGGGTGTATGCGTAAATGTATGCTATTTGTCCTATTGCGAAAAATATTCCAATGGATGCAAGGGGCTTAATGTTTTTTCTTATCTGCGCAAAGACGGGTTTTTTGCATTTGTAAAATGCATTTATTGAAAGTAGAACAGAGATAAGCAGATAGTAAAACGTCATATAGAAGAGCGGGCTTGCATGCCTTAAAATTACTCTATCAAGTGTTGCGGTTATGCTCCACAAGAATGCTACAATGAGCATAAGTAAGACGCCTTTGTCATGAATGGCGGAACGAATCGGCTCAAGCACACTTCCGGAATTCTTATTCGCATTTATGAGATATGCCCCGAGGACAATCAAAAGCACTCCGAAACTGCCTGTTTTCGTTGTAGATTCTCCAATCAGAAGCGGTGTTACCACGAGCATGAATGCCGGGCTTACTGCAGTGAATGGAATTGCAAGAGAAACATCTGTTGACTTCAAAGATTTCATGTAAAGAATAAACGAAACAGAGAGTATGATGCTGGAGACACTCATAATTATCCAAAATGTTTTGTCAAAAATCGGTTTCTCAAATATTAAAAGTGCAACCAATACAACAGGAACCGCAAACAAAGTGTTTGCGAGAGCAGCAACTTCCGGCTCAACGTCCTTCAGGCTCTTTTTGCTTGCAATGTCTTTAAGAGAATCAAAGAGCGCAGAAAGAAGTGCAGGTATGAGCCATAACATAATCAATCAATAAAGAACCAATAAAAATAAGATGCAGGCCTTTCGGCCTGCAAGAATTCATATTTAGATGTCGCGGGCTTTGATAGTTGCCCTTCCGTTTCCTTTTGCTCGTGCGACTGCTTTGTCAAGGACTTCAGCCACAGCCTTGTTGAGAGCATCGTCTGCTTCGGATGAAACGCTCATTTTCTTTCCCTTTGCGTACTCTCTTATTTTGCTTTTTACGATAAGGTCTGCCATATTTTACACCTCCGTTGAATAGGATTATTACACTTTGACAAAAAGATTATATATAGATGCGGCGGTTTAGGGTGCTTTTTTGCCATTTACAACCATTGAAACTCTTTTCTTTGGGTTGGAGTTATCTGTTGGGGGGCTTGAAGCTGAATCAATTAAACCAGGTCCTTTAGGGTTGGGCCGTATGAATGTTTCATGATTTTCCACTTGTTCGATTTCGCGTTTCAGAATAGTGAGATGCTCTTTTTTCTTCAGGGTGTACGCGTAGTACACTGCAAAAGAAACAACAATGATTGCAAGTAAGAGCATTAAAACAGGCAGGTATTTCTCAGCGAAAAATCCCAGAAAAATGAGTATAGAGGACGCGCCAAGTGTTTTTCCAAGCTTTTCATTGAATAAAGTTATCTCTGTTTCATTTGTGCTGCGAAATATTTTAGGCGCAAGGTTTGATTTGGAGTTGTATATCTGCGCAGTAGCATACAGAATGCCGATGCCGGCTAGGATGGAAAGGTTTTGCGTAGACGAGAAACTAATCTCGTATTTATTGAGCACGATTATCGAGATTTGTGTGTATAAGAAATAAGCGAGAGCTGCCGGACGAATATATTTTGCAGTCCTTTTTGGGAATTGTTTGCGTCTTGGGTTGAGAAATGGCGGGATAAAGGTCAATACAATATACACTAAGATGCCTGCAAATGGAAGCACAAAGAGGCCGAATGCCTTTGAAGATACGCCATCTTCATCTGTGTTTGGATATATTGTAATCTGATTAGGTACTATGAAGAAATACGCAAGGCCAATCAGAAACATGAGCGCAATTAGCGAAACAGATATTGTGTCTGCGCGCCCTCTTGCGACAATGCTTTCAATAATGCCGGGTTTTTCCTTTTCTTCTTCACAATTATGCATTGAGAATCACTTTTTTCATGCGTTTTGCAAAGACTTCGGGAATATAGGAAACCACGGCTTCTCTGTGCAGTACTTCCATGAACCCGCGGTCTGCTGTGTAAAGTTCCTTTATCTCGGGCCGTGATATTATGACAACGTGCATATTGAAAAAGTGCGAAAGGTTTTCGTTTAGTGGGGACGCAATAAGTGCCATGTTCATAGAGTGCACGCCGAGTTTTTCGAGTGCACAGAAAACCTTTGAAAGCCCGCCTGCAAGTTCTTCAATGTTTTTTGGAGTGAGGTCGAAAAACCCTGATTTTCCTTTAAATATGCCTGTGACTTCATTTGCGGCCTTTGGTGCAAAGCTTGCATGCCATGAAATGTTTCTTGAATTAAAAATCTTTCTATTGTTGTCTTCTTTGCATAAATCATTCCAAAAATTTGATTGTGTGGTGTCAAGATATTCCCAGCTTTTTCGGTAAATCATGTTTGTCTGGTTTGTCGGGAACTTGTCAACTGTTGCCTGTATGTGGGGGTGTATTACTGAGGCCGCAGCAGGCATCATATAGTTCATGTCAATTGATGCGAATCTCATGCGCGCGTCAAATGCATGCACTTTTTTGAACCAGCTAATTGTTCCTGTGAGTGCGTCAGCCCACATTTTTGCAGTAATTTTGCTGAGGCTTGCATTATGATTTTCTGTAAGGACTCCGACTGCATGGTGTGCTGCGAACGGAAAAAGATTTGGAAATAAGACGAATTTTCCGCTTTTAATTCTTCCTTCAGGAACAAATGATTCTGAGAATTTCGGTGTTTTGCCTTCAATATGCTTTTTGCAGAATATACAGTCTTTTTTTGCCTCAATCTTCATTGGCTTTGATGGCGCCTGATGCGGCCGCTTTGCGCGGTCAATATTCAGGCGCGTCCATGCTCCGGTGAGTGGATCCTGCCTGTACTCGACTTCCTGCACATCCTCGCGAAAGTTTTTCAGCGGATTTTTCAAAAAAGATTTTTCCCGGTATGAATTGAATGAAATCATGCGAAATTATTTGTTTTAGGGGCTTATAAGTTTGGAGGTGTTTTACCACCGGAAAATGTGTGTGGCTTGAGTCGTTATGAGCGACAGCGCTCTATATTGCTAAGCCAGTGTTATGAATAAAACGCCGAGAACCATTATTGCCGCACCAAGCAATCTTTCTTTGACATACTTTTCTTTGAAAATAAAATGGCCAAATAATACACTCATTATTGCACTGGTTCGCGCTATTGAAATTACATATGCCACAAGGGTTAAACTTATTGCAGTCATTTGGAATACGACTGCTAAAGCGCTAAACAGGCCGATTGGAATTAAGATCTTATAATTTGCGGGAATTTGTTTCAGGTTTTGTTGTGATTTGTACAACATTATTGGAAACAAAACAAGTGTTATAAATGTATTTATTGCAATTGTCCAAAAAATGGGAGATGAGTTTTGAACACCTATTTTATCAAAGTTGGATGTTATGCTCCAGATGAAAGCGACAAATAGCATTAATTTTGGTCCTTTTTCTTTCAGAAGTGCCTGAAATGGCGCAAAATATCCATTATGCCTTTGTTTGATGTTTAATGTGTATGACCCGAGAACAATTAGAAGCACTCCGATTAAGCCAAAAAAGCTTGGGAATTCGCCGAGAATCAAGGGGGACGTCACTAAAAGAAATAACGGAGTAAAAGTAACCATTGGGGCTGTGATGGATAGGTCCGAGTATTTTATTG
Organism: Candidatus Aenigmatarchaeota archaeon; assembly: GCA_023139785.1. Lineage (GTDB taxonomy): Archaea > EX4484-52 > EX4484-52 > EX4484-52 > B79-G9 > JAFCBV01. Next base: position 6,010 of record JAGLMX010000021.1, read on the forward strand.
CTTTCATATAAACTATTGTTGTAATGACATTGAGAGAGCCTCCAATAAATAGTGCCATCCAAAATTGATTTCCCAAAGTTGGAATTTCAATAAAAAACAGAAGAGGCAGTAAAAAAGGCAATGCAAAAAATCTCAGTGACCATGAAACAATATATACATCAATATTTTTCAAACTTTTCTTGCTGGAAACATCTTTAAGTGATTTGAAGATGGCTGTCAAAAATGCGAATACAAACCAGATCATATGTATTGTTAATGTCTGTTAATTAAATACGTTTTATTAGAATTTGAGTGATTGCATATTCTGTGGCGTGTGTATGGCCTTGCACAAAAGTTGAATTCTTAGATGGTGCCGGAGGTCTTCTGTCCGACTTCAATTTTGGAGCTTATTGGGCAAAGCAAGAGCGCAGCGTGGTTGGAGCGAATGTTGTTGAATGAAGAATTTATTGAATGCAGATTATTAAAGAATTGTATGCTCTTTAATAGTGAGGTGAGTGATATGCCGATTGTGAACATTGAATCATGGCCGCTTGAAAAAGAAAAGAAACCTGTTATGATTAGAAAAATAACAGAAGTTTTTACAGAAATGGGAATTCCTGCTCAGGCAGTTACGGTTGTAATACACGAGATAGAATTAGAAAACTGGGGAATTGCAGGAGAACAACATTCTGTAATATTTAAAGATGTAAAAAAGTAAATTGCCTTCAATTAATTGTTTATATTCGTGATTAAATGCACTTTACAGTTTCAACATTCAAGGCGCTTGGCTCGAAAACCAGAATCAATATACTTCGAAGCCTTCGCTCAAGGCGCATGACTCTTTCAGAGATTTCTACGCTTATGGAAATGCACCCGTCAACTGTCCAGCAACACATAGAAATTCTTAGGAACGTAGGGCTTGTTTCAAGAAAGGATGATGGCTATAAGTGGAAGTATTATTTTCTGACAAAAGATGGTGAGGGTGTCTTTGCTGCACGGGATATGAGTTTGGTTCTTCCGGGAATTGTTTTGTTTGCTGCCGGAGCATGGAATATATTGAGCAGCAATTTCTTTGCGCAAAAAATTGCAGAAAAAGGCACAATTATGCGTGAGTCTGCAATACCCGAGGCTGGCGAGTTTGCTGCAACTCCGCTTGTAACCGAAATTGTATCAAAAACGGGCGCAAACATGGGCGGAATTTTATTGGTTGTTACAGGGATTTTGCTTCTTGTATTTTACTTGTACCTACACCGCAAAAAATAGGCTTTCGGGCAAAAACCCGATAAAATCAAGACGTATATATACTTTTTCTACACAGTTTTTATCGTGCAACTGTTATTTCGGAGGATTATCCTGAATGCTTTAAATTCAAAAAGGACTGGTGCAATACCGCCAATTATTGGAATACTACTTTTCTTTGCCCTTATTGCAGGATTTCTTACATATTTTCTGAACAATGGATCTTCATCCAGCCCGGCGCCTCACGAGCCTGAAAATGGCCTGAACACATTCGTTTCGTATGATGAATTTGAAGCATATCTTCGGGATTATTCCGGTGATTATGGTTATTATGGAGGCGTCATGGCGGAAAGTGTTGTAAAAACTACGATGGACGCGGCTCAGGCAGTGGGAGCTCCCCGTGATGCCGGTGCATCGCATGATTATTCAGGAACAAACATACAGGTTGATGGTGTGGATGAAGCGGATATTGTAAAGAGTGATGGAAAATATATTTACGCTGTTTCCGGCAGTAAAATATCTATTATTGATGCGTGCCGGATGATGTGATTTCTTTGGAAAAGCAGAAGCGCATGGAAGAGATAGCATCTGTGCGTGAGATAGTTCCGCCTGAAAGGTCGTTGTCCAAGAACCATGTGTATGTTCTTGACAAAAGCCTTGACATTGTCGGAAGGCTTGAGGATCTTGCGCCCGGGGAAAGAATATATTCTGTTCGATTCATGGGCGAGAAAGCATATATGGTAACATTCAGGCAGGTTGACCCATTGTATGTGATTGATTTGTCGAACCCTAAAAATCCGAATGTACTTGGTTTTCTAAAAATACCAGGGGTCTCTGACTATTTGCATCCATATGATGAGAACCAGGTGATTGGTGTGGGCAGGGATGCAACAGAGGACGGGCG
>JAGLMX010000022.1 GCA_023139785.1 Candidatus Aenigmatarchaeota archaeon
CTACTATCCTGATTGATTATTCTGAGGATCGAACAACATTTTATACTGTCGAAGGAACAGGGATTCTTGAAAGCCAAAATGTTACTTCAGGCAATAAGATGATTTTGTATGATGATGGAAGAACGAGTGATGTTATTTCTTACGATAACTCTGAAATAGATGATGAGATGAAAGCAGTGCTTGATTCTTTAGAGGAAAAAAATGTGAACTATTTTTGGTATTTGGTGATTTCACTCGGGATGCTTATTTTATTGGTTGTTTTTATGCGCAAGAAAAGCGGTTAATAAAACACAACTCCGCCATACCCGACAATAATATTTTCATCGCCTGAAATATCAAAAGAGGTCTTGTAGTCAATGAGATGCCCTTTTTTGCCTTTTGTGAAATACATCAGTGTTGCGATTGCGCCTGCACCGCATACAGTGGTTTTGCCTGCAAGGTCAATGAACTTTTCTGTGTCGTGCGCAAGAATTGCGTCAATCACTTTCTTATCTGTTTCATGCACCCATGTATTTGCGTTTTCTGTCTTTGGTGCGAATCCGTACATCTCGCCGTAATGGGTGAAGTCAGAGCTTGCTATAACAAGCGCATTTTTTCCATTTACAGCATCTTTTATTGCACCTGCAAGCTCTTTGTATGTTTCTGTAGAAATGCCGGAAGAAACTGCAATTGGCACTATTTTGAAGTCCTGCATTTTCACCTGAAGAAATGGCAGCTGCACTTCAATTGAGTGCTCCTGCACGTGGGCTGTTTCGTCGTGCGATGCGGTTTTTGAAATATTGACAATTTTTTTGCCAATTTCGGTATCGTTTTTTACAGCGCCTAAAGGAGTTTGCCAGGTGTCAAGTGAAACCGCAATGCTCGCGCCCATGCCTGTGTGGTTTGTGCCAAGAAGGATTATTGTTTTGTAGTTGTCCGGGAGCGAGGCATACACAGAGGCTGCTGTCTGGCCTGAAAAAGGATATCCTGCGTGCGGGACGATTGCGCTAACAGCATCTTTGGCGCCAATACTTTTGGCATCGGCAAGAAGAGCGTGAACATTTTCTCTAAGAATGTCTTGGTCATGTGGATAAAATCCAATTGCAGCGGGCTTTCGCATAGGGATACTTCGAATTTGATAAATTTATGCTTGATGCACTGCAAAGATGTATTAACGTATTCTGTTAATTGCATTAAAAACAACGAAACGTTTAAATATTTCTGAAAACTATATAACTGATGGCCGAAATAAAGAGCATAGATGTTCACAAAAAAGATATTGAACTAAAGCTTTCAATCAGCAGGGAAGAATACAAAATTATTCAAAATAACACAAGCGACCTTATAGTCCTGCCGTGCAACGCAGAGACGTTGGAGCATCATCTTACAACAGGAAAACTTGGTAACAGCAACAGAATAATGATGCCTAAAAAAGTGTTGCACTTATTCAAAATAAAAGAGCTGGACAAGAAAGCTCCTTCCACTATTTTTACGATAGACAATGATTGTTTTTTGTTGTCGAAAATAAAAAAATCATGTAAGGGGATACCAAAATTTAGTGATGATTAAAATGAGAGTTACAACAGGGCTTAAGAAATTGGACAGGCTCCTTTCGGGAGGGCTGCCTGAAAAATCCGTTGTCCTTCTTAGCGGAGGGCCGGGCACAGGAAAGACCCTTTTTGCATTGAACTATTTGCTTGAAGGTGCAAGAAACGGCGAGAAATGCTGTTATGTGTCGCTTAGCGAATATGATAATGAATTAGTCAAGGCAGCAGAGTCAATAAAAAGCATGAGTGATATAAAAAAATATCTTGGGAAAAATCTTGTTATAGAAAATATTCTGATGAGTGCAAGCAACCTTAGTATGGGGCGCTTTGTAGACCTTATTTCAAAATATCCTAAACTTGACAGAATTGTTATAGATGACGTAAATAAGATGTTGATATTCTCGGATACCGAAAAATCATATCGGGCGTACCTTGCGCAGCTTGTGTCGAGCCTCAAGTCATCAAAGTCTGCACTGCTGTTGTGTGAGACAGAAGGTGATGAAAAAATTGATTCAGGAAATAAAGAAGCATATGAGTGTGATGGCATAATGCAGATTGTATTTCTTGACCTTGAGGAAAAGCCTATGCGTTCTCTTATTATACACAAAATGAGATACACTAGTTTTGATCCAAAAGTGCCACACGAGCTTAAAATAAGCAGCAAAGAGATGAAGTTGACAGAAACCAAGATAATCTAAATCAGGGTTTGTTCTTTATAGATTCTACTTTTTCATCCAGTGCAATTAGTCTGTCTTCGAGACATTTTAGTGTGCTTAAAACTTTTTTTATTAAAATAACTTCAGAGTTCATAAAATCACTTAATTACTTTGCAGGACTAATTTTTTAAGCCTTTCTCTTGTAATTTTTCAATGCCTTTTTTGATTTCTTTTGTATCTGCCACGAAACTAAATCGCACATTTTTTTTGTATCTTTCATGAAACACGCGTCCCGGCATTGTGAGAACCCCTGCTTTTTTGAAAAGATAAAATGCATCTTCATCGGAGCCTATTTCAGATACGTTCGGGAACACATAGAACGCGCCCTGTGGTTCTGTAAATGGTAAACCGAGCGATTTCAGGCCGGAAACCATGGCGTTTTTGCGTTCCTCAAATTTTTCTTTCATCATTTCAGGAAACTTCGTGTCCTCAAGGGCGGCGATTGCTGATTTTTGCGCAGGATTGCTGGTGCATGTAGAAATAAAGAGCTTTAATTTCAGCATGTGGTTTATTGTCTCATGTGAGGCATGAAGATATCCCACGCGGTATCCGCACATGCAGTATGTTTTCGAGAATGAGTTGACAGTTATTATGTTTTCCGGCACATCGCAAAATGAAGCAAGTGAGTGATGTTTTTCACCATATGTGAAGTTTTCGTAAACTTCATCAACGAGTATTTTTCCGGGAAAAATTTCTGATATCGCGCGCAAGTCTTTTTTGTTAAATACGGTGCCTGTGGGGTTGTGGGGTGTGTTGATAGCAAGCATCTTTGTTTTTGAAGTAATGAGTTCTTTTAGCTTTTCAAGATCTGGCTGGAATTCGTTTTCCTCACTCAAAAACAGGCTGATGGGCCGTGCGCCGCAAAAGCGTACCATGGGCGCTACTATTGGATAGCTTGGCTCAACTATTATGATGTCATCTCCTTGTTCGGCATGCGTTAATATTGAGTATGCTATGCCCTCGCTTGCCCCGCCGGTTACGAGAATTTCTTCAGGAGTTGTATTGATTTTGTTTTTTTCAAGTAGCTTTTCTGCAATTTTTTCCCTAAGCTCAGGCAGGCCCTGGACAGGCGCGTACGTGTTGCTGCCATCGTGTATGGCTTGAATATGCGCTTCAATTGCAGATGCCGGCGGTCGGTCTTTTGGCTCACCGAGAGAGAAGTCTACAATATCTTTTTGCTTTTTTCCGAAGTATTTCACGGCTGTCGGAAATTCCGTGCGTTTAACGGATTTGCTGAAAAAGGGCATTGTTTCACGAAATATATTAACCGCGCCAGAGAATATATATACATGAGGTTGTCGGAGTCGTTGAGACGAGGGATAATGGAATCTAGTGTTGGAGGGATTGTGAATAAGTTCAAGATGAGAAGTAGAAGAGATGTTCTTGTCTTTGATGATATTCTTGTTGAGTATATAAAGCGGTGCGAAAAGGCCGGTTACAAAAAAGATATGGAAGAAATAGGTTTTTATTGGGGTAGCTTGACAATCCAGGCGTTTTTACCACGCGCGCTAAGAGTGATTCCCGTTTCAGTTATTGCAAATACAATTGGAATGACGGTGTGGCGTAATATTGGATTGTTGGATTATATGAAAGTTGTTCAAAAAAACGGCATGGCGACATTAGAAACGAGAAATGAATATATAACAAGAACAATTGGTAAGAACTCTTTCATTATAGGAAAATATGCTGCCATACTTAGTTTTCTCAGTGCTAGAAACGTTGAACTACTTAAATCTAAACAAACCACGAAGGATAGTATTTACGTTTTTAAAGTAAAAAAAGAACGAAGAACAGACGTACGTTCCAAAGGTAAAAGAAGGTATGATCAACTTAATCAAAAAAAGATTGACATTGAATACACATTAAAAGACTTTTTGAAAAGGCGTATATTTCAGATTCAGAATAACAAACTATTTTTTAGAGAACAGAGTATGCTGTCCTTAGAAAATACTTTGTTTTGTATCATAAGTAACAGGGCCGTTATGCTTGATGAAGTTTGTGAAATCTCATATGATTTTTTCAAAAAAGTGATTAAAAGTGAAAAGATTGAGGAACACGTATCATTCCTAAAAAAGCTCATGCAGGTAATGGGTTGGGGTCGATTCAAAATTATTATCCAAAGTCAAAATAAAATAAAGTTTGAAATAGAAAATGCACCCTGTGGATTGCAAGAAGAGCCAGACAACTGGGATTTTCTTGTTTTCATGATTCTTGGCTATTTGAGGGTTTTTGATAAAAAATTCCACCTAAGCGAAAAGAATTTTGGAAAGAAGATATGCTTGCAATTTAGGTATTAGATGCGCGTTTATTCAATTCGCTGCTTTTTACAGACATACTGTGCCAAAATGCCTTCTTGATAAGTTGCTTTTTCTATAAAAAATCCGGCTTTGTTAAGAAGTGATTTCATAATCCAATCAAGTGTTGAAAATTCTTCGCTAATAGAAGACTCAACGTCTTTTGAAAAGGCTTCATTTCCAGAATTTTTTGCTTTTTCTACTAGCGCTCCGAAAAAGTCTTTGTACTGATTTATATCAAAAGAATAAACCGTATCTTTAAGATAAAATATTCCATCGTCTTTTAGCATAGAGTGTATGCTTTTTAGAGCAACTAGTTTCCAGAAATCAGGCAAATGATGTAGTGCAAACTGTGAAACAATCGCATTCAGGGGATCTGCATTGTGTTTGTAAGTCAGAAACCCGGCATGATGAAACGTGATATTTTTTATTTCATTTAATACCGCTTTCTTTTTGACCGCGTCCAGCATAGCTTTTGAAACATCGACTGCAAAAACCATGTTGCAGTGCATGGCAACTTCTAAGGCAAAACTTCCGGTTCCGCAGCCAAACTCAAGAATTTTTTGATTTTTTGAAATATCTATCGCACGCATGATCTCAATGTTTTCTTTTTTTAGGTCTCTAAAAGCCTCTACTTTAGAATCGTAATTCTTTACATTTTGAATGTTCTCGTAATCTATGCCTGCCTGTTTTAACTCATCATATTGCCATGTAGTAAAATTCGTCATTTAATCACCCCATTTTATACAATAACGCGTTAACCTAAATAAGGACACATACTATAAACATATAATGAGAGAGGAATTCTGTTAATATGTAGTTGCTTCTTTGCTTGCGCGTTATTGTTCTAAACATTATGTGCTTCAGATTGCTAACTTTTGCGAATGTGTTTAGGATCCATGCCAGCAATAGAATAGTATTGGTGGTCGATAAATATAACAGTAAAACATTAGATAGTATGGCAAAAAAAGTGGTTATCTTAAAAGATAAATTCCAACCTTTGCTTAAGAATAGGTTGCTGTCGTCCTTCGTGTCTGTAGAGTCCTTCTGACAAAGGATATACAGGCACTGTAAATAAAAGAAAAGTCCAAGCGCAAGTGCATTTTTAGTGTGAATGTCAAAGACAAATGCAATAAGTAGGGGCAATATAAAATATGGAAACGACATAGCGTATCCAAATAGTTTTCCTTTTAAGCGAAGTGCCTTGTGTGAGTAGGCGAAGAGCAAGAAAGCCAATAGAATTCCAAAAAGCAGGAAGGGCGTGTGAGTATTAAGCAAAATAAGGAATCCTGTTATGACCATGCCGATGGAAATATGAAGAGTTGTTTTTTGTCCCATAACACCGCACGTGGTGAACTTGTCTTTTCTTTTGTTTCTAATATCTTCTGCAAAATCACAGTAGTCATTGTAAAAATTGCCGAACAAATCTATAAAAAAGAGACCGAATGCAAATATTATTATTTGAAAATTAATAACACCTAAAAATGCGCCCGACATCAAAACAAAAGCAAAAGGTATTCCTAAAGCAGGTCTTAGTTTTCGATACACCAACCACAACAACTTCTCACTCACACTAACACCTTTTTATATTGTTTTTCGAGCGCAAAAACCAGGGATTGAATATCTTCTTTTGAAATGTTTTTTCTTTTTTTAATCGCATTCACGGCGCGCTCAATATCAGAGGCATCAAGACCATCCAAAGAAATGCCTTTATCAATAACGTGCTGCAGCGCCCTCTTTCCGCTATGCTTTCCAATAACAATTCGTCGTTTATGCCCTACAGTTTCAGGTTCTATGTACTCATAAGTACGCGCGTTCTTTAGCATTCCGTCTACATGGATTCCTGATTCATGTGAAAACGCATTTTCACCAACTAGTGGCTTGTGCTTTTGCAGGGCTATACCTGAGAATTTCTGCACGGTGTCGCAGATTTCCTTTAACATTTCAAACTTCCAATTGATTTCGGGCTCTATTTTGTAAAGGTGCTTTAGGGCAACACAAACTTCTTCAATGGGCGCGTTCCCTGCTCGCTCCCCGATTCCGGTGAATGTCCCGGAGAAGACATCAGCGCCGGCACGAATGCCCTCAAGTGTGTTTGCAGTTGCCATGCCAAAGTCATTATGCATGTGCAGGCCGACTAAACAAGAGGCGTTGTTTTTTACATACCAGACAAGCTTTCTTGTTGACTCCGGTGTAAGGCAGCCCACAGTGTCTGCAATAAAAAATATTCCTATTTTATTGTGTATTGCCTGAAGGAATTCCTTTAGGTAGCCTAAGTCAGCGCGCGTTGCATCCTCTCCGGCAAAATCTACTATAAGGCCGCGCGAAAGTGCGTAGTCTATCATTTCAACACTTCGTTTGATATTCTCTTCGCGGCTGATGCGCAGTTTCTGGGTTATGTGCAGGTCAGAGACCGGTGAGAACAGGGTGGCTCTCTTAGCGCCTGCATTGATTGCAAGATCAATATCCTCTTTTTTGGCGCGGCAAGTTGCAGAAACTTTGTCGCCGAACAGGTGTGCAAGCTCTTTTGTGACGCGAAACTCGGAGTCCGAAACAATGGGCATGACGTCTATTATGTCGACGCCAAACTCAATTGCTTTTTTTGCAAGAATTATTTTTTCATTAAAATCGAACACTACGCCCGGCGTCTGTTCGCCGTCGCGAAGTGTGGTGTCATGTATTTGTATGCCTGAATTTGAGGACATATATTACTAATTGGCAGAAGTTGTATATAATAGAATGGTATGTATGCGTTAATTGCCAGTTCATTTAAACATATTTTATGGCTGTTTGTGTTTTTTAGCAAAATATAATGTGGTGGGGGCTTAAGAAATTCCTGCAGGTAACTGGACTTGAGTTGGCGGTTCAAACATCAACAACGGCATTTATTGTCCAGATTCCATTTTCATGCTTTATTTGCATTTCGTTGTATGTTATTGCCTTGACCTGTGTTTTTGTCTCATATTTTTCACTAAGCTCGTCGCCGAGAATAACAGATTCAAGAAAATAAGTATCTTCTTTCTTCTTAATTGTGATGCTTTCAACTTTGTTAAGAGCAAAGTTTTCTGAGTCAAGAAGAAAAAGGAATTTGCCGAGGAAATCAAAGAGCAGGCTTTCTTTGTCTTTTGCCTGAACCGATATTTTTCTTTTCAGAGTTGGCTCTACTTCTTTAGTCTCAAGCATTATGTTGAACATTGCAAGGGACGCGTTTTTGAACGCGTCTTCAAGAGTCTTGCCATATGCCCGAAAGCGCATGTCTGCTGTGTGTGGGAAGTATTCGTATTGTTTCATGCGGCCACTGTTCACTTGTTTACAAGTTTCGCTTTTTTGATTACAAATATGCCTTCATTATCCCCGGCATTTATTTCGTGTTCAAGAATTTTAACTTTCTTTTTGAAAAA
>JAGLMX010000023.1 GCA_023139785.1 Candidatus Aenigmatarchaeota archaeon
ATTCAAAATACTTGAAAGCACGAAAACATCTTCTTGTTTTGGAAGCGGGATGCCTGCTGACACCGCGACATGCAAAGAGTGCCTAAAAGAGATGCGCGACCCAAAAAATCCAAGACACAATTATTTCTTCATAACCTGCACTTCATGCGGTCCGCGCTTTACTGCTGTGGATTCATACCCCTATGACCGGAAAAATACATCACTAAAAGACTTTGAGATGTGCGATTCTTGCAAAAAAGAGTACCAAAACCCGGAAAACAGGAGGTTTCATGCAGAAACAATTGCATGTGAAAAGTGCGGTCCCGTTCTTTCGCTTTTTGCAAAAGACAAAAACACCAATGCAAAAAACCCCATTTCAGAGACCGCGAAGTTAATACTTCAAGGAAAAATAGTTTCAATCAAAGGCCTTGGAGGTTATCACCTCACATGCCTTGCAGACAATCAAAATGCAGTTGCAGAATTAAGGGCGCGCACGTCAAGGCCGAATAAGCCTTTTGCCGTAATGGCGCGCGATATCAAGATGGCGCGCGAAATCGCCCACGTGTCCGCAGAAGAAGAAAAGATTATGTTATCAGAAAGCGCACCGATAGTCCTTTTGAAAGCAAAGAGAAAGATATCTGTGTCTGAACTTGACACAATAGGCGTCATGCTGCCATACACAGCACTGCACACACTTCTTTTTGATCACATTGATGAGCCACTTGCCATGACAAGCTCAAACCACTCTGATGAGCCAATAACATCTGATTCAGACGAGGAGCAGTTTGCGAATTATGCGCTTGAGCATAACAGAGAAATTACAAGAAAGGCAGACGACTCTATTGTAAAGCCCATCGCAGGAAAGACCTTGATTGTAAGGCGCTCGCGCGGTTTTGTTCCGATGCCTCTTGAGCTTGAAACAAAAAGCCCTGTGCTTGCACTCGGCAGCGACAGCATGAACACATTCTGTCTTGCAAAAGACGGAAAAGCAGTGCTGTCCCAGCACATAGGAACATTGTCAAACCCAAAAACATTCTTGCGCTACAAGCAGGAAATTGAAAGTTTCCTGACGCTCTACAATTTTCAGCCCAAAATCATTTCGTGCGACATGCACCCACAGTATAATTCAACAGCATTTGCAAAAGAGCTTGCCAAAAGATTTTCTGCAAAGCTTGTCCCTGTCCAGCACCATATTGCGCACGCAGAGGCGTGCGCACAAGAGCACGGATTTTCAGATTATGCCGCGATAGTCTCTGACGGTTCCGGGCATGGGCTTGACGGTAAGGTGTGGGGCGGTGAAATTATCGTGAACGGCAAAAGAGAAGGGCATCTGGAAGAGCAAGTGATGCCCGGTGCCGTGTCCGCAGTGAATCATCCAAAGAAAATGCTTTTTGGAATACTGAATAAATTTATGGGCGCACAAGAGATTTCAAAAGTTGCCGAAATAGCACCTGATGAGTGCAATGTTCTTGAGAAACAGGTTGCCGAAGATTTCAACTGTGTTCACACCACAAGCACAGGCCGTATTTTTGATGCCGCGTCAGCATTTCTTGGATTTTGCGAAAAAAGAACCTATGACGGCAGGCCTGCAATGCTTCTCGAAGCGAACTCAACAAAACCTCTTGATTTTTCTGTCAAAACAAAAGGAAATGTGCTTCTAACAACACCCTTGTTTGAATATCTTGTCGAAAATATTGATGCGAATAAGTCCCGCCTTGCTGCAACAGTTCAGCAATATATTGCAGAAGGGATGCATAAGATAGCGGCGCAATACAAAAAACCAATTGTCTTCTCCGGAGGGTGCGCATACAATCGCATCATGACCGAATATATGATTTCAAAAGGAGTTTATCTAAATGAGAATGTTCCTGCAGGGGACGGAGGGCTTTCTTTCGGGCAGACAGCATTTTGCGCATCAAAACCATAAAATCAGGCAATATGTAGATTTTAATAGGTTCCTGCCCCATAAAGTTTATGCCTGACAAATGCACAAAGTGCGGTAAGATACACCCTGATGATGCGCCATACCTCATCAACGGATGTGATAAGTGCGGCGGGAAATTCTTTTTCTATGTAAGGCCTGAATTGCTGGAAGAGGCCGAACAAGAAGTCTCTTTGCTTTCAAGAAAAGACATGAAAGAGATTGAAGACGACATACGGGATATAGTTTCAGGTGACGGCATAAAAAAAGACGAAACAGTTGTCCTTGATCTTGAGGCAATACGGGTAATACGCCCCGGGAAATACCGGATTGACGTCACCAACCTATTCAATCAGAAACCGATTGTAGTGAGAGTCGGTGCAGGCCGCTACGAGATAGACCTGTCAACTCTCATGACCAAAATCAGCAAAAAGAAATAATTATACATATAGCATAAGCTCTTCAGGATTCTTCTCAATCTTTGTTATTATATGCGCAGGCCCAATAACCGTCATCCCGCGCCTTTTTCCGGTAGTTAACTGAAACACGAACCCTCGAAGTTTTTCAAAAAGAGTGCTGTCTTTTTCGGGTGAGATATCTATTGAGCTAAGTTCAATTCCGGAAAACTTTTCAGAAACTTTTTCCATTGTCTTTTTGATGAGTTCTGCTTCCTGCTCCGGCTTAAGCTTGGCGTCTATAAGTATTATTGTGTCTTTCTGAAGGTCTTTTAAAAGATCCTTGAAATTGTCATTGCACGTTTTTTCATAAGGAATGAATTTTATTTTGAGCTTAATTCTAATCACCTTCAAAGCTTTTTGAAAAGTTGTGCATAAAGTTCTTTCATGTTCTTATCGTTTTTCGCACTTATGCCTATGACTTCATATTGTGGGAATGCCTCGCGCACTCGTTTTAGATTGGACTTTTTCAAATCAATCTTGTTTCCGACAATTATGACTGGTGTTTTTCTTGCATCAAGGTTCCCAAGAAGTGTGATATTTACCTGATTTATCGGGTCTTGTGTTGAATCAATGACGACCAGTACAAGATCCATTTTGTCGAGCCACTTTATTGACTCAATAACACCTTTTGTTGCCTCTTTTGCTCTTTGTTTTGATTCTTTTTTCTTCATCCCGTATTTCAGGAAGTCCTCAAAGTCTATTTTTGTTGCAATCCCGGGTGTGTCCACAAGATTGAAATTCAGGGACTTGCCATTATGATTCATTGTAACTTTTTCTTTTATTTGAATTTCGCGGGTTTCATGAGGGATAACAGAAGCCTTTCCAAGTTCTTCCCCAAGCCAGTCAAGACAAATCCTGTTTGCAAGTGTGGTCTTGCCGGCATTTACAGGACCATAAAGACCTAGCTTCATGTCTGGCTTTTTTTTGAATATTTTTGAGAGCAGGGCATTAAATGTATTCCTTATATGGCGATGTATGCCGCTTATTGAAGAAAGCATAAAATATACTTGATGTTACCGTATATAAACTTATGTCATGCCGGCTTTTTCGTACTTTTTGCAAAGAAATCAACTCAGGCGCAGGCTCAACCAATTCGCTCAACACTTTATATAGTTAAAATACAATTCCTGTTTATGAAACAGCCGAACATACTGGCGTTTGCCGGTATCGCGCTTCTTTTTTATGCTGTGTTGCTTGCATATTTTAATGCAGGCGAGATTTTTCATGCAGCAAAAAATTTCAACATTCTCTATGCACTTCCATTCTTTTTCCTGATGTCAATGTCCTACTTATTTAAATATTCCCGGTGGGCTTTTTTTATACGCGGTGCCGGTGTTTCAGTTCCCACTAAAAGCCTGTTCATGATATTTGTTTCATCTCTTTCAATGCTTATAACTCCCGGAAAGGTTGGCGACGTATTAAAATCATATCTTTTGAAAAAAAAATTCGGGTATGAACAAAGAAAGACGCTCCCTTCAGTGGTTCTCGAGCGCATAACCGATTTGCCGTCTATCGCGATTCTTTCTGTTGCAGGAGCGTATTCTGTTTACCAGAACACCTTTGTCTTATTGCTGCCGTTTCTTGTTTTGTTTGCATCTCTTTTTACAATAAAGAGCGACTTGTGTTTTCGAAAGATTGTGGGATTTGTCGGCAACCACGCACGCACAAAAAAATACCGCAAAAGCGTTGAAGGCTTGTATAAAAATATGCGCGCGTCAGCAAGCTACAGGAACCTGTTCACAGGAACTCTGCTGGGTCTCATAGCATGGAGTGCAGAAGGGCTGATGCTTTATGTGCTCCTTCTTGGCCTTGGCATACAAGTGAATATTCTTTTCGTAATATCAATATATGCGATTTCAGTGATTGTCGGAGTGCTATCACTTATTCCCGGAGGGATTGGGGCAAGCGAGGCAAGCATGTTCGGCCTCCTGATTGTTGCAGGAATATCAAAGCCCGAAGCTCTTGCAGCAACAATAATATTTCGGGCCATGACCTTGTGGCTTTCATTGGCTATAGGGTCTTTGATGTTGTCGAGTATAAACCGAAATTAAAAACACAAGAAAAATCAGAAATATAAAAGAGTTATGAACACTATATAGTCTGTCGTGATTTTTTTGATAAATAAAAAAACAGGTACCAAGATAAAGAACCGTGCAGTTTCTTTTTTCAAGGACAAGCACAATCTTATTGCAGTTGCAATTTTCATTTTCGCTTTTGCCCTGCGCTTTAATTACGCATTTATGTCCGGTCTGTGGGTTGACGAAGGGCGCTATGCTGTGATGGGGCGGGCACTTCTTGATCACCCCTTTGATTACAGTACTATGATGCACGGCACAATTACGGCGTTTCCTCCTGTTTTTCCGTACATGCTTTTTTTATCACAATCAATTTTCGGCGCAGGGGACTTTGCTGTCCGCATAGTTAATCCGATTCTCGGGGCGCTGTCGGTTCTGTTGATGTATGCCCTGGGGCGCGTCATGTTCAACCGGAATGTCGGTTTGTACGCCGCAGCACTTATGGCGGTTTCGCCTTTAATTTTATTTTTCAGCGAGCGCGTGCTTCTTGAAACGCCGATGGTGTTTTTCGGCCTTAGTACGCTCTTTTTATTTTACTATGGCTATGAGCGAAAGAAAAACATGTTTCTTTATGCATCAGGAATATTCTTTGTTTTAGGTTTCCTCACAAAGCAAGCTGTTTTATTCATCCTTCCTGCAATAGGGTTATACCTCATATATTCAAGAAAATGGGCATGGCTCAAGGAGAAGCGCATATGGATTACTATTGCAATAATGCTTTTGGTTATGATGCCCTGGGCTGTAAGAAGCTATACACATTGCGGGTCTTTTTCATGCGAAGCCTCATTTGCAATGAGCTGGTTTAGTTCAGAAGGCGGTGGTTTTGATGTTGTGCGCGATTATTTTTACTACATAAACCTGACGCCATTTACACTGACCACAGGCGTATTGATTTTGTCATTTTTCGGGCTCATCCCTTTAATCAACGGGCAAAAGAAAAAAGAATATCTGTTAATACTGTCCTTTGCCCTCATGATACACATAATTTTTGCGATAACTGCTGTAAAGGTTCCGCGTTACATACTTCTTGCAGTGCCCATACTAATACTCCTTGCTGCAAAAGGTGTTGACGAGATATCAAGGCAGATTGCAGGAAAAGAGCGAAAGTATGCCTTTTTAGTGGCATTGGTAATCCTCGCACCCGTGCTTTACATATCTTATAATGCCGGTACAACAATGATTGAAGAGAAAGCACCCGGCTTTTTGATGCTAAAAGATGCAGGGTTGTATCTTGAGAACACTCCTAAAGACACCGTGATAATGGCCGCCCCCCCGCAGCCTATCTCATTTTATGCCGGCGATAAGAAAACCGCAGCATATCCGGTTGAAGCCGAAGATCTGGCAGAGAGAATATACAATACAAGCACAGATTATGTAATTATAGATGCTTACGAAAGAACACAAAGGGAGTGGATATATTCTTATGTCCCAACAAGGCCATATCTTGTTTTCGAGAAAGTATTCAATCAAAATGATCAGCCCGTAGTGGCTATTTTCAAGGTAGACCAAAACAAGCTAATGGCGGAACTTCAAAACAAGACAATGGTGTTAGAATAAAGAAAAAAAAAGTTTCTGTGATAATTCCCGCGCTCAATGAAGAGGAAACAATAAGCAAAGTTGTTCGTGACTTTAAGCGCGAGATGAAGGGCGCAGAGATTATTGTTTATGACGGGAATTCAACAGACGCGACCCGCCGCAAGGCAAAAGCCGCAGGGGCGAAGGTGTTTGTGCAAAAAGGCCGCGGCAAAGGAACCGCAATGCGCGAAGTTCTTGAAAACATAGACACAGACATATATTTATTCGTGGATGCAGATGACACATACCCCGCAGAACGCGCAAAAGACATCATTGCACCAATCCTGAATGGCGAAAGCGACATGGTGGTCGGTACAAGAGCATATCGCGAGCGCGGTGCTATGAGCGCGCTGCATGTTGTTGGCAATCGCATAATCACAGGCACAATAAATCTTTGTTTTGGAATGCGCTTTAAAGATGTTCTTTCAGGATATAGGGCATTAAGCAAAGAGGTCGCAAAGGATTTGTATTTGGCATCATCAGGTTTTGAGGTTGAAACAGAATTGACCATAAACACCCTTATCAAAAAGTACCGCATCGTCGAAATTCCGACAGAATATCGTTGCAGGCCAAAAGGAAGCGCATCAAAACTCGGAAGCTTTGCTGACGGATACATTATCTTTTTTACAATTCTCTCGCTTTTCAGGGATTATCGCCCGCTTCTTTTTTTCGGCACCATGGCAGCAACGCTATTTACAGCAGGAGGCATCATCGGATTAGCTGTTGTGATTGAGTGGCTTCAAACAGGGCTTGTTCTAAGAATACCCTCTGCAATCCTTTCAACACTGTTTATACTGACAGCCATACAGCTCGCGTCAGTCGGCATGAGCATGGACATGATGAAGAACAATATGACGCGCCTCAATTACGAAATAAAAAAGGCAAATAAGAAAAAGCCCATTAAACCGTGAATTATTGTTTTTCAAGAACCACTACGAGCGAGAGCCCGATTTTGTTTCGAAGTATCTTTTTTTCAAAAAATTTCAATCCCGGAACAAGCGCATTTAAGAACTTCATTTTATTCTTGTTTATAATTGTTTTTTTCAGTATGTTTCCGTTTAGATACCATCCAAATATGGATATGAAATTAAAGTAAAATATTTTGTTTATTTTAAATTTTGTCATTGAAACTTTCTGTATCATTTCTTCTTTTGTATATCGCCTGTGATGCCCAAGTGACTCATCCAAACAGTTATACAAAAATTTATGCGCGGGAACAAGAACCACGAATCTGCCGTTTTTTTCCAAAAGAGCATACATCTTGTTTAGTGCGCCAACATCGTCTTCAATATGCTCAATGACATTTAGCGCAATCGCGGAATCTACTTTATGCTTAATGTTTTTGAAGTCAGAGCGGTTTTCAAGATTTAGTTTTATACAGGAAATGTTCTTGTTGTTTCTAAACCGCGTCTTTAGGTTATTGACATATTTTGTATCTATATCAGAGACAGTTATTTTGCTGTCTTTAAAATCACGGGCAAGCTTCTCCGAGTAGGTGCCTATGCCGCTTCCGACTTCAAGTATGTTTTTGCATAGATAGGGCTTTACTTCTGAATACATCCAGTCCGTAAATTTGTCTGCATTTTCAATGGTTTTTAAATTTTGATTTCCGTCGCGAGAATATATGTCTGTCATAATATCTACAACCGTTGTAACTCCGTTCTTCAGGGCGACGTTCTCGGTTGGAGAGCTTACCGCCGAACCAACCAAACCCCGCCTTTTTTGGCTGTCGCCAAAAAGCTTCGAACGTAGTGAGATGATTTAAGGCGGGGTTGAACCAGTGTGGTATAATCTTGTCCGCCTAAAAAACCTATTTAATACCTTGTTTTAATAAGTCTTATAT
>JAGLMX010000024.1 GCA_023139785.1 Candidatus Aenigmatarchaeota archaeon
GCCTGAATTTCAAAAAGAAGAGTTTCTGTCTGCAATAGCTGAGTTTAGTTCAAGGCAGAGAAGATTTGGTAAATAACTCATATAAAAAAGTCTCTTTCTAATTAATCCTGCAAGGCTAGGCTGGGATCGTAGGCGAGTCCCGTAACCTGAAATCGTCTATACAGGGGTTGAAGCAGCAGGTGCGGTATGTCTTTATGAAAATACGGGTTTGTGCCTGAACGATGATTCCCTGCCCTGTTAGATTTGCAGTTCGCCGAACCGGGTCAGACCTTGATCGGAGCAGCCCTAAGGTGTTCTGTGGGTGCTTTCAGGTTCCAGGGCGAAGGTAGGGTGTAAATCTTGCTTTCATGAGGTGTTCTGCCCTGTTGCGTGCCTTGCACTTATGCAGTATATAACGTTTAAAGCGCATCTAGTAACATGGCTTTATCCAGAACCAATCTTGTTCTTTTTACACTTCTTGTCTTTATGGCGGGCATAATTGCAGGTACATTGCATACCGGTTCAGAAGAACAGAAAGTTTTCATTTATTCAAAAACGGCTACTAAAGTGCTCTTTGACGAGCGCGCGGCTGTGATGCGCCTTCCTGCTGTGACGCGAAACAATACAGGGGTTTTCGCAGAGGTCGGCGTTGTGGCGAAGCCCGGAACCGGCAAGATATTCATTACTCTTAGTAATGTGCTTTCTACGTCAGACGTAGGGCAGTCTGCGCGCATGGCCGCGCTGCTTGCATCAAATCACACAGGGATTGATGTGGATAAGACCGATTTTTTCTTTGAGCTTTCAGCAGATGCAACACTTCTTGAAGGACCGAGTGCAGGAGCGGCATTCACTGTGGCGGCAGTTGCAGCACTTTTGAATAGGAGCGTAAACCCGGAGGTCATGATGACCGGAACCATAAATCATGACGGTACAATAGGTCCTGCAGGAAAAATACTTGAGAAATCAAAGGCAGCCAAAGACGGAGGGGCAACACTGATGCTTGTTCCTATTGGAGCCTCAACTGAGGTCAATTATACTTCAGAGGACATCTGTAAGGTGTGGGGAAGGACAGAGTATTGTTTTCCTGAGTTAAAGACTGAAGTGATTGACATCTCGGAAGTTTCCGGAATACGTGTGGTTGAGGTCTCGAACCTTGACGAAGCAGTTGGCTTTGCGCTGCTTTAGTGCCTAGTTTCTTGGCTCAACTTTGTTTTCAACTTCAGCAGCCTTTTTCTCAACTTCTTCCTCAATTCCAAGCTTCTCGACAAGGTCTTTGTACCTGTTTCTTATTGTGACCTCTGTGACGCCGACAACATCAGCAATATCCCTTTGTGTCCTGCGCTCGCCCTGGAGGACGGCGGCGATATAAAGTGCTGCTGCTGCAACACCTGTCGGACCTTTGCCTGATGTGACTTCTTCGTCCACAGCGTCGCCCAGAATCTTTTTTGCTTTTGCCTGCGTCTTCCCGGAAAGCCCAAGAAGAGAGGAGAAGCGCGGAATGTACTCTGCTGCTGTTGCAGGCAGTATTCTTATGCCGATTTCTCTTGCAACATAGCGGTATGCCCTTCCGATTTCGCGTTTTTCGATTCCACTTGCCGCAGAAAGCTCTGAGAGGGTTCTTGGTGAGCCTTGTTCGCGCGCTACAGCGTATATTAGTGCTGTTATGATAGATTCCATAGATCTTCCACGCACAAGGCCGCGCGTGACTGCTTTTTCATACAGCCTGCCGACTTCCTCATGTACTGCTTTTGATAGACCAAGATATGAGACCTGCCTTGCAAGCTCTGATAAAGAATATGAAAGATTCCTGTCCTTTGACTTTGTAAGGCGCTTGTTCCACTTCCTGAGGCGGTAATATTGCGCTCTTTTTTTCACAGAAACGCGGTAAAGCTCTCCTGAGCCTTTGCCTATTTCGGTGGCTATGCCTTTGTCGTGCTTTGTGAATGTCAGCGGTGCCCCGGTTCTTGTCCTCTGTGCCTGCTGTTGTGGGTCAAAAGCTCTCCACTCAGGCGCTGTGTCAAGTTCGTCCTGTGTGACAACTGTGCCGCACTTGTTGCATACAAGTTCGCCGCGTGTATCGTCTTTTAAAAGATGAGTGTTTCCGCACTGACCGCATTTTGGATTTGACATAGAAAGACCTCCGAAAAAAATTACCAGAATCGAAAAGCATATAAAGCTTTTCGTAGTTTTCTATTTTGAACGGAAAGGTTTATAAAGGTTTCTGGCGGCACTTTTTAGTAATTAATTGGTGGTTAATGATGAAAGTTGGTGTTAGTTTGTTTTATCAAGGTGCTGCGCAGAAGTTTGGAAAAGCACATTTTTTTGATGTGGGTGATTTTGAAGAACTGTTAAGATGTGTGTATAATGGTGTTTCTGAAAAATACGGAAGCTTAGCAACTATCCGAAAAAATACTCCTGGTATGTATAAATTAGATGGTACGATAATTCCAGAAGAAAGTACATTGCCTGAACCCAAAGCAGGTAATACTTCTATTGATATTCTCTTCGAGCAAGGCGATGATATAACATCGGATTCGACCAATCTTGTACGTCAAATGGACGGAATTTTTAAAGCGTGTAACAAACAGTATAGACCCATGGGAACAATAATTTCAGAAAGGTAAGACTTAAAGACCCTCGGTTAGGATACATTCCTGTTTACAGATGATGCAATTTACTCAACACGATCAACCACATTAACTGAATGATCTCCGATGCGCTCTAAATTGTGCAGGATTTCGGTGAATATTATGCCTGCAGCAGGGTTGCACTCTTTTTTCTTTAGTCTGGCAATGTGATTTTTCTCAAAGTCTTTTTCGTTTTTGTCAATAATGTGTTCCAGTTTCATGACTTTTTTTACATTTTTTATATCATACCGCTCAATGACATTGATAGCCGTCGTGTAAATGGTTATGGTATTATCAAACATTTCAGAAATTTCTTCCTGTGCATTCTTTGAGAAAATTACGCCATCTATTTCCTTTTTTTCTGCAGAACCGATTATGTTTATTGCATGGTCTGCGACCCGTTCAATGTCTGTAATATTGTGTGATAATGCAGATAGCCTGTGAGCATCTGATTTTGATAACTCCTTTTGTGATAGCTTAATTGAATAAGTGCCGATGGCTTGTAGCAGGTTGTCAACGATTACCTCCTTTTTATGGATGTTTTTAACAGGGCTTTTGTCGCCTGCAAGCAGGACTTTGCGCGAGTCCTTAAGCATCTCAAGTGAGATTCTAGCCATTCTTTTGACTTCTTTTTCAACATTGTCAAGAGCAATTGAAGGCATATCAAGATAGCGTTTGTCAATGTATTTTATTCCGCCGTCAATTTCTTCGTCTTTTCCGGGAATAAGTCTTTTGGCAGCATATATGAATACAGAAATTAAGGGAAGGAACAGCAGGGTGTTGGTTATGTTGAATATTGTGTGTGCGTTGGCAATTTGGCGCGCTGCAACTGAAGACGTTGTTGCAACAACATCCCCGAAAAGGGATATGAACGGGAAAAATATCAGGACACCTAGTGAATTGAAAAGCAGATGGATGAAGGCAGCTCTTTTTGCTGATATATTGGTGCCGTAAGACGCAAGGAGTGCTGTGATGCATGTGCCGATGTTTGCGCCCATTATAAGCGGTATTGCAGAGCGCAGGTTGATTACGCCTTCCTGCGCCATTGCGATGACAATAGCTGTTGTTGCGCTTGAGCTCTGTATGATTCCTGTAAACAAAGCACTTGCCATAATGCCCAGTGCAGGTGTTTTGCCAAACTCAGCCAGAAGGCTGAGGAGATATTCGGATTCTCTTAAAGGGGCAAAGCCCTGCTTCATTGTTTCCATTCCAAGAAACAAAAGCCCGAAGCCAATCAATATTTGTCCAAAATATCCATTATGGCGCTTCCTTAGAAAATGGATGAAAACACCAAGTGCAATAATCGGAAGAGAGAATTTTCCAATAGGGAGGGACACCATTTGTGCGGTTACTGTAGTGCCTATTTCTGCACCGAATATTATTCCAACAGATTGTGTGAGCCTCATTATTCCTGAGTTGACAAGAGAGACAACAGTTACTGTTGTGATACTTGAGCTTTGAACTATTCCGGTTACTGCAAAGCCGACGAAAACGCCTTTTATTGGTTTGTCTGTAAATCTTTTCAGGAGGTTTTTAATCCTGTTGCCTGCTGCTTTCTGCATGCTGTCAGACAGAATAGAAATGCCGTAGAGAAATAACCCAAGACCGCCGAGAAAGCCAAACAGTATTTCGATGTAATCCATTACATCCCTCGTGACAGAGACTTCTTGTTATTGGTGCTTTTGTCTTATAGCGCTTGTAGCTTTATTAAGGACTGCGCAATATCCTTATATTTTCTAACCCACAATTAACTTTATGGCTTCTTCATACAGTGCCCAGTCAACGATAATTAAGGACGAAACACCGCTTACAGAGGCATTCATTCCTGATCGTATGTATGCGCGCGACTCGCAAAGGGATATGATGACAAAGTGCCTCAAGCCTGCTGAGGCAGGGCGCACACCCCGAAATTTATTTCTTTTTGGCCCGACAGGGTGCGGCAAGACATCGCTTTCAAACTGGGTGCTTGATGAGCTTGTAAAATATTCACAAAATGTCTGCACTACGTATGTCAATTGCTGGAAGAATCCCAGTATGCATGCAATTTTATCCAAAATAGTTTCTGATTTGCCAATGAAATTTTCAAACCCGAAAAAGCAGAGTTCAGAACTTCTTTTAGATATTGAGACGTATGTGGCGAACCACTCAAAAAAGATTCTTGTTGTGCTTGATGAGGTTGACCGCATTGAGGATATGGATGTTTTATACAGCCTTTCAAGGAACGGGTATGGTGTGGTGTGTATCTCAAATGATCCGCACGCCCTGGTTTCGATTGACCCTCGAATAAAGAGTTCTTTTAGCCCGGAGACGTTGGAGTTTCCAAAATACACGCGCGATGAAATGATAGATATTCTTCGCGATCGGGCGAGCCTTGCATTTGTTCCGGGTGCGATTGATGATGTTTTTATCAGGATTGCCGCAGTCGGTGCGGACGGGGACGCGCGGGTCGGCATAGAGATTCTTAGAAAGGCTGCGCTTTCTTCAGAAGCAGAAGGTATTAGAAAAATCGCAAAAGAGCATCTTCTTCGGGCGCAAAAGGATGCCCGTTCTCTTAAGGCCGAGCAGGTACTTGCGATATTGACAGAACATCACAGGGCGCTTTACAATATAATTCGGGAAAAAGGAAAGATTTCTTCACCTGAACTTTTTGAGGAATACAAAAAGACGGCTGTAAAACCCATTTCAGAGCGCACATATCGCGCATACATGGAAAAGCTTGTTACGCGCCGCCTTGTGAATATGTTCGGGGATGTGCGGTGGAGAGAATATTCAACAGTGTAATTGTTTTTATAGGTTAGGCGTCCAATTACTTTGGGGGTGTTGATATGGAAATTAAAGCAAAAGATGTGATGACAAAAGACATAGTGCGTGTTGAGGCTGGCGAGCATGCAGGGCGCGCTGCAAAAATTCTTGCTGAAAAAAAGATACATAATGTCGCTGTTTTCGAGAATGGTGAGTATGCAGGGCTTTTTGGCTACAAGCAGCTTTTGCGCATGCACACAAGAGATCCTGAAAGCCTTAAGGTAAAGACGGGGGTTAAAAATCATTTGCTTCACCCGCCAAAAATATCTCCTGATGCAAGCTTGATTGATGTTGCGGATTATATGTACAGGCTGAATTACAAGGCGCTTCCTATTTTTTCTGAAGGTGAGCTTAAGGGTATTGTTTCTGAGCAGGATGTGATTCGGGCTCTTGCAGACAGTGATGAAATTTCAAAAAAGACTGCTCACGAATTCATGACTCCTATGCCGTATTCTGTTATGCAAAGTGAGTGCCTTGGAAAGGCTGTCGCAATTATGAGGGATAACAACCTGAGCAGAATTCCGGTAACAGACGCTGACGGAAAAATTGTCGGTGTTGTAGAATCAATAGACCTCATGCGCATGGTTGTTTCAAAAGAGCGCTATGGATATGATGAGGATAGTTCTTCCTCCAGTGCTGCGCACGTTCCAAAAGAAGTTGCGTTAGACAGTGTTCCGGTTAAGTCAGTTATGCAGGAAAATCCGCTTTTGTCAAAGGAAGATGATTTGTTAAAAGACAAGCTTCCTGAGCTGAACGATCGCCCGGAAATATCCACAATAATTGTTGTTGATAACAATCTTAATGCTATTGGTATAATCTCGCCAAAAGATATCATACACCACATTGCGGCTCTTAAGGAAAAAGAGGTTCTTTACATTCAGATATCCGGGCTTGAATCCATTGATGGCATAGACTCTTTTCAGAAAGAGGAAATGCACAAGACGATTGACACTACTGTGAAAAAACTTGCACGCGTGTTCAATATTCATAGCGTTGCGATTCATGTGAAGGCGTATCAAACAGAGGGCACTAAGTCAAAATACGTGATGCGTTGTAGAATAAAGACTGACAAAGGTTTTGTGTCTGCAAAGGAATATGGCTGGGATCCTGTGGATGTTTCTGTTCGGTTAATGAGCGATGCCGAGCGCCTTGCAATTGAAGGGGCAAAAAAGAAAAGGGATCTCATTCGAAGAAAGCTTCATGATGCGAAGGATGCAGAGGTGGCGTAGCTTGCGCTACCACCTGCGCTTCTTTTCAGCAGGACTTTCGCCGTAGAACCTGAGTATCTTGTTTATCCTTTCCACTTCGTGCAGGACGCCGCGCTTCATGGCATCGTGCCTGTTCAATTTCCATTTAGCAATAATTGCTTTTTTGTTTTGCATTGTATGCACCTCTATTTGAATACGACAGTGCATCAATTTCTTAGAAAGAATCCGCTTTCTGTTCGTATAAGTACTGTTATATTGTGCATGAAAGAATATATAGTTTTAAAACGATGGCAAGGGGGGGTATGCGGTGTATTAATCAGTCGTCAACTCGCCATCCAGGCCGTACAGAAGTATCCTTGATGTCCTGTTTTGCGCCCTCTTTATGCATTCTTATGCCCTGCCATGCTATCATTGCGCCATTATCCCCTGCGAATTCGCGCGGCACTGCATAGAATTTTGCCTCGCGCTCGTGGCACATGATTTCAAGCATTTCTTTCAGGCGCGAGTTTGCGGCAACACCGCCTGTTAAAAGAAGCTCGCTTTTTTCAGTGTGGGAGAGTGCCCTCTCCGAGACTTCTGTAAGCATTGCAAAGGCGGTTTCCTGAAAAGAGAAGCATAAATCCCTGAGGCTTTCGCCAGCGTTCTTCTTTCTGAGCGCGTCGCTCACTATTCCGGTAAAAGAGAAGTCCATTCCCTTGACAGTATATGGCAGAGAGATGTATTTTCCGCCTTTTGCCTGCTTTTCTACGACAGGGCCTCCGGGAAAGCCGAGGTCAAGTTCGCGCGCAAACTTGTCTATTGCGTTACCTATGGCAATGTCAAGAGTTTCGCCAAAGACGCGGTATTTTCCTAGAGTTTCGCCAATCACCTGCGAGTTGCCGCCTGAGACATAAAGGGTAATCGGGTCTTTTGCACCTGTTTTCACTTTGCCGATTTCTACATGTGCTGCGCAGTGGTTTACGCCTACAATGGGTTTGTTAATTGAGAGTGCGAGGGCGCGTGCTACTGTACTGGTTATCTTTAAGCAGGGTGCGAGTCCGGGTCCCTGCGAAAATGAAATAAGTCCTATGTCTTCAAAAGAAATTCCTGCTTTTTTGACAGCTTCAGAAATAAGCTCTGGGAACGCGTTTGTATGATGTTCTGCTGC
>JAGLMX010000025.1 GCA_023139785.1 Candidatus Aenigmatarchaeota archaeon
CAGGCGGACGAAATTTCGTATAACATGGAGTTTTGTCTAGTAAACTAGACAAAACTCCCTGATTTCGGGGTGTTATATCCAGTATTACTGGTTTGTGGTTGTGTGGGCGATTTGTTAAACATAATCTATCTATATGACTTATTATGTCATATATTAAAGTCCAAAAATAAGTGTCGCGCCGCATCAAGACGCATTTGAACTTCTTTGATTGTTCTTTTCCTTCAGTACGTGCACAGCACTTTTTACATTTTTGCTTTGTAAAAGCGCATACATTCCACAAAAACCACCCCTATATT
This sequence comes from Candidatus Aenigmatarchaeota archaeon, assembly GCA_023139785.1. Taxonomy (GTDB): domain Archaea; phylum EX4484-52; class EX4484-52; order EX4484-52; family B79-G9; genus JAFCBV01. The sequence goes on from JAGLMX010000025.1 coordinate 297, forward strand.
AATAAAGTAGAACGCAACATCTATAATAGTGGATGCGACTGCTATGATGACAAATACACTGAAACTTTTCTCATTCCTGTTCCTTATACTTCTTGCGCCCTCAGCATCTGCAGAGTCCATCTATGTCAGCATGCCTTCAAGCGGCACGGCTGGCAGCAGCGCGTACGTGTATGCATACTATTATGACAACGAGTCTGCACTCATTCCGTATGCAACATGCACGCTCAGCGAAGGGTTTCTAAGCTCTCCTGTGAATTTTTACTATGATTCATCAAACAGCCGCTACACGCACTATTTGTATCTTTCATCTGCAGGGAGCTATAATCTTAAGACAACATGCAGCAAGGCAGGGTACCTTGAGCAGTCCGATACAGAGCCAATTTCCATAGCAAAGGGGTACAGCAACTTATACTTGAACAGCATACCCGGTGAAGTCAATATCGGCGATAGTGTATATGTTGAGGCGCGCTATGAGCACGGTTCGCACATCTCAGGGGCTGACTGCAATCTTATAGTCAATGAACCTTCAGGAACCTCCGCGATTACAAAAGACATGAGCGAAGGAGTGTCCAGTTATCATTACACATACCCTCTTTCGGACATAGGCAGCTACTCTTTTGAAGTTAGCTGTTCATCTTCAAAATACCTCTCTGCATCAAGACCGTTTAATATCATAAGCACCAAGAAGTCAACGACTTTATCACATTCAGCGATTTCTTCAGGATATTATCCCGGAGACCCAATAATAATTCATTATTATTATCGGTCTGGCAGCGAATGGATAACCGGTGCTTCATGCACATACGCGCTAAAGAAAAGCGGTGCATCTATTGATACAGGAAATCTGAAATATACCTCACAGGGATATTCATTATCTTTGAACAACATTCAGGCAAGCGACACCCCTTATTCTCTTGATGTGGCCTGCGATGCAGGGTTGTATTCTAAAGCATACAATAGTGCAAACATCTATGTTCGGGAAATCCAGACAATGATTGACATCAATGTCGTCACCCCAAACGGGCGCTTTTCCTACGCTCCAATCAATATTGACATAAAATATAAGGACTCCAAAAGATATGCCACAATTGATTCGCCGACGTGTACAATCTCATTTGGAAACAAAGAGTTTAGCGGCACGTCAATTGAAACCGAACTGCCGGCAGTAGACAAGTATCGAATTGAAAAAATTGATGTGTGCTGTGACAAGGAAAACTACCAGAAAAAATGCCAGTCTGCTTCTGTGGATGTCGCACCGCAAGAGATATCAATTCAGCAGATTTTTGATGTCCCGCGTTTAGTTGTCGGCAACACATATGAGTTACACGTTATTGCAAAGCCCCTATCATGGGGCGGCTCTGAAAATATTTTTTGTGATGCATCAGCAACAGTTAACACACAGGGTTCTTTGTTGGAAAAGCAGGTAGACCTGAAAAAGCGCGACAATGAATTCTATGCACTGATGTCATTTGACGAGCCAGGGCAGGCAACTATTACCACCTCATGCAAAGGTGCCGGATATATCCAGAATATCGCGGCAAAGACAATCAAGATAAACATGTTTGAAGAGAAATACGAAAACACGCTCACAAAGGTTTTAGGTGCTGCAGGAATTGTTCTTTTGTCCGCACTTTTTATAATAAGAAAGAAGTTCAAAGTGTAGCATATGATTGAATACCTACTTTCTCTTGCACAGGACAATCCAACCTTGTTTGGAATTGTTATATTCAATATATTGCTCGCACTCTATATTACCGCATATATTGGCCTTTACTTGTACAAGCGCAAGCACCCGGAAATAATGCTTAATGTGCTTCTCTGGAAGACGTCTGTGCGCGCACGGTCATCCGGCTCAACAATTGAGGAATTATATGCAAATGTCATAGAGCGCCTGAGAAAGGAAAGAGCCATTTCCAAAAAGGATGGCACAGGACGGCGCGCAAGGGAAAAAAGCCTGAAAAACGTGAAAGATGATGAAAAGCAGATACTTGAGGAAATCTACCGCCTCTATGAGCAGAAAGCCTATTCAAACAAGACAATCAAAAATGAAACTGCTGTTGTTCGCAGCCTTTTTGACCGCCTTTTGTCTGTTTGAAGCAGCCCAGGCATATGTTGTGATAGACCCTTATTCCGTCAGTGAAGAAATGATTATCGCAAATCCCGTGTTCGACGATTTTTTCATGCAAGAGCTTGTATCAAATCAGGTGCTTCCTGTTTTTAAGGATGGCTCTGTTGATTTTTATATTGCAGATGAATCATCTTGTTTCTTTAATGACGGCAACGCATGTGTTGCCATACCGTGCGGAAACATCATCTGCGGCTCAAACAGATTCCAGGCTGATGATTATACACCAGGCACGATAATAGATGATGGGCTGATATCAGGCAACAGCGAATTGCATGATATGGCTATTGCAGTGGACACATTAAGATATTCTGCAATCGAAAACCCCGAACATCTTTCAATGGTTGAAAATAAGATACTGGAAATAGACGGCTCAGAAGCTGACAAGATTTATGTAGAGAATCGATATGACTCATCAATCTCAAATCTCATCAATGATGAGCTTTCAGGTACAGAAGAATTCTCAAAAATACAGGAATTGCTAGACCAGCAAAGGACAACAGAAGCCATTGCCGCTCTGGATGAGTATTTTACCCAAAATTATGATATTTCATCTGTGTATGACACAGCAGACCTTTATACTGCAATGAAAAACAAGCAGATAGGGCCAATGCAGTACTCCGCAATTTTGAACACACTCTTGAACGAGTACGGAGAAGGGCCGCAATCAATGGATTACCTGATGAACCACAGCGATATATTGAACAGCACTTTTGGCAGCGATTTAATCAATCAAACACTTGAGGAAATTGCAAAAAACCCTGAGCTGTTAAAAGAGCTTCAGGATAGCATGGATAGCATGGATGATGAGCTTTTTCAGGAACTCATGTCAAAGGCGCTTGAGGAATGCTTCAAAAACAAGGAGTTAATGAAAAAATATCTTGAAATGCTGCCTGATCTGCTTAAAGACGAAGCAATAAGGGAAATGCTTATTAAGTCCGCGGCAGATGCGCTCCGCCAGATGCATGAAAGCGGAGAGCTTGGAGGCCTTATGGACAACATCAACAGCCCGGAGTTGCAGGAACAGGTGCTGGATCAGGCAAAGGACGCAGCACCATCTATATTTGAGAAAATTTCCGAAGCTATAAAGTCCCGCGTCAATATGAATTACATACTGCCTTTACTCGGGCTTATCGCATTAATATTCATTTCAGTGAGGTCGAAAGTATAATGACAGACGAAATACCGCAGTACATTGGGAAAAAGTTCAATGAGTTTACATCAACAGTTTCAAAGAATTTGCTTGGCTATTCCAGGATTTCAGAGGCATTATTTGTATCAATGCTTTTGAACAAGCACATTCTTCTTGAGGGCCTCCCGGGTGTTGGCAAGACCTCGCTTGTAAAGGTGTTCTCAAGCCTGACAGACATGGACTTCAAGCGCGTTCAGTGCACGCCAGACCTTTTGCCAACAGATATTGTCGGAAGCCTGATTTTTTCTCCGGACACAAAAAAGTTCAGTGTCCGCTTTGGGCCTATTTTTACAAATGTCCTGCTGCTTGATGAAATAAACAGGGCATCCCCGAAAACACAGTCAGCACTCCTTGAGGCAATGGAAGAAAAACAGGTAACAATTGAGGGCAAAAGCTACCCTCTTGACAGCCCCTTTCTTGTCATTGCAACTCAAAACCCCATTGAGCAGGAAGGCACATATCCGCTTCCTGAAGCGCAGCTTGACAGGTTCCTGTTTAAGCTTGATGTAGGATACCCTTCCGGGGATGACGAACTTGGAATACTAAAGCGCAAACCCCGGGTGCATGAGAAAATATTTGCAAAAAAAGAAATTGTGTCCCTCAAGGAACTTTCAGATTATGTCTTTGCTTCAGAGAGTATAATGAAGTACATTGTGTCAATAATAGGTGAATTACGCAATAACCCCGAAGTCTCATGGGGTCCGAGCCCGCGGGCAACGCTTGCATTGCTTGATGTCGCAAAAATATGCGCACTGCTTGATAATCGGGACTATGTAGTCCCGGAGGACGTCCTGAAGTTCTCTGTTGAGATACTCGGGCACCGCATAGGCCTTAAAGCAGAATACGAACTCGAAGGCGTAAGCAAGGACGGCGTAATAAAAGAAATCCTGAACAAAGTTGACGCAAAATGAATGTTCGGCGGGACTTTCTATTAAAGGAATATCGTAAGTTCGGTTATCTTGCAATACTCTATATAGTCTACAAGTCATCCGGGGCAATACAAAGCCAGCTTATGAAAGCGCATTTTGAAAGCGCGGGCATTGACCTCCTATATGTTCTGGCAGTCTCGTTTATTCCGTCCTTCATATATTCTATGATGATTATGCTTGTTTTTCATATTCTCCTTTCAACAGTAAAATCATTCATTCTTCCAATCCACCGCCTCGAGGGCAAGTATTTCGGGCTCAGGAAAAGAAGTGTTTTTCTGGTGCTTGGCTACGCTCTTTTTCTTATGTTCATACTTTATGGCCCGAACTATCTTGGTACAGATAGCACTATTTCAAGCCTGCTGCCAAAAGATATTTTTTCAGGCCACACTATTTCATGGTCCCTTGACTCCCTGCTTTACACAGTATCACTTGTATTTTTGTTTCCCCTTTATGTCTTGGCTCCATTGAAAATACATTCCGTGGTTTCCGGGGCAGTTTATGCACTGTTCATTATCCACATTTTGTCTGTGCGCACAATACAAAACAGGTCTGTTGTCACACGGGACATATCAACAAAAATACTAAAAGAGGGCGCTGATGTGGCAGTGGCAACGAAAATACTCTCGCGCCTGCCTATACTCTCGTTTTTAGGCACATCAGCAGAGTTCAGGAAAGAGGGCGTAAAATCAAAGCACACTATAGAGTCGCACTCAGATCTTATCGGCACACGAATTGAAACAAAAAAGACATACAAGCTCAAAAAGGGCTTTTATTCTGCGGACATTGTGGGCATCAGTGTCCTGACACCGCCATTCTACACAAAAGTATTTCGCGCGACAGGCAGCAAATCAGATGTTACTGTCATCCCCGCGTCAAAAGACCTTCCTTCTTTTCATATCAACCCTTCTACCATAACAGAGCACGGAAGCCTCATGGCAAAGAACACGATGGGCTCAAGCACAGACTTTGCAGGGATAGACAACTACGTTCCTGGCGACCCCCTGAATCGTATTTGGTGGATGAGCCTTGCAAAGACAGGCAATCTGCTCACAAAGAAATTCTACAGCACAGGCGAAGACAACATAATACTTGCCGCAGACATCTCAGATCCAAACCCGGAAAAAAAGTATCCAAGCGCCATGCTCAACATGATGATGAATCTCGTCAATATCTGCTCAAGAAAAGACGTCTCTATAATGATTTACCCAATCTCAAGCTATGGTGTGCACTCAAACATGACACGAAACAAAAAAGAATTAATGTTCTTTTTGATGAATCTAAGTTCAATAACAATGATAAGCCCAAAAGGCGCAAAAAACATATTCAAGTCCGCGCTTTCAGAGCGCGAGTACAAAACAATAAAAGAGCGCTGCAAAAACAACAACATCACACTAAGTTCCCTTTACGGGGCATCAGGGTTTTACAAGAAAAAGACCTCAATGTTTTCATGGCAGAGAAAGCATGTATTCAAAAAGAGCACCAAAGAGTTCTTTAAGCACCAGAAAAAGAGAAGCAAAATAATACTTTTGACAAACACACGTGCACCTCTTGAGGCACTTGAGGACTTCAGGGACAAATGCCGCATAAGAAAATTCCGCTATATTGTCCTTGTGCTTGGCGAGGGGGATAAGAAGCATATGCAGAGCCTTGATAAAATGAAAGAAAGGCACATACTTGCAACGCCGATATCATACAAGGACTACAACAAGATGTCAAAGATTTATTCAATACTGGGGAAGAAGATACTATGATTGCAATTTTCAGGTATTATGTGCGATATATCATGTGGGTTATAGTAATTGCATTCTTTGCATACTTATTTGAGTTTATATATGCGTCGGGCGCATGGAACTATATTCTGACTTTTTTTATTGTTGCGTCTCTTGGGTTTGTGGTGTATGCGACGCGATGAATTTAGAATGCACTATTTTTTTCAAGACGCAAATTCACTCACAGCTTCTTTGTACAAGTCATCCCATGAACGGATAAAGTTGTCGTATGTGCTGTAATTAAGTTCTGTATCATTGAAAAAAGAAAACACGGCGCCTTTAACTCTGTCTACAAGATCTTTTTCTTTACCTATTATCTCTTTGTATATGGGAACGCACCCGTTTTCGTGTAGTTCGTAAAGATCCTTAACCTGCATCCACAAGCCCTCATGGTTTGGACTCTGTTCAACTAGATTTTTTACAGTAGTAATATACATACATGTTAACGCATACATATTTTCAATAGTGTCTTGTATGGATGTATCCTGTGCTTTATTGTTTTTTATAGCTAATAATGTGGAGCATTTCTCATGGTCGCGGTAAAACGGCGTATTCGCTTCGCAATATTGCCAGATAGCTATCTTATTAATTATTTTTGCCTGTTCAGCATAGACAGAAAGAAGTTCGCCTTTTTTTTCAGAAGCCATTTTGTTTATAATCATAAATTTAGATGCGATTTAACGTTTAAATAACTATTTCTCAGTGATGATTCGATAAAAGTCACGTATCCGAAGATTTATGACGAGGGCTCAGAAAACGAATAAGTTATTGCAGTATTCTCTTTGTTCTTTGTCAAACCGTTTTTCAAGAAATTTCTCTTCAGCAAGGGCGAAAATAAAGTCTGTTTACAATTTATCAATCAACTGCATTATTTGGCCATAATGTTTCTTTATAATTTCAGGTCTTCTAAAATTACGGGCAAATTCAGCAAGTTTATCTATTACTGCAATCAAATTTTTCTTTGAAGGATTCTCAAAATCTGCTCCAACTTCTTCAAATTTTGATTTTATCAGAAGTTTCACATCTATCTGTTTCATTTCTTCAAATTCTTGTCTGGACTTGAATTCATGGCATTCCTTCATCATTTCAAGCACGTCTGAATGCGCACTGACAAAGCACTCAATAATAGCATCGCGCACCATTATTGGAGTAATATCCTTAGATAAATCCACACCATAACACTTTTTGTCCATACCATTATTTACAATGGCATAGCTTAAGTAGTTTTTCGGCTTTATTCGTAATTCATTTGGACTTGGTGCCGTTTCGTTTTTAACATGGACAAAAGCGAAAAAATAATCAGAAATACACCACAAAAAGAGAATCTACAATCAGGGTAATCATGGGGATAATAGAAAAAATCATAAAAAAATCCAATTACAGATTGAATTTCTACGAAGTTATCTCAAACATCAAACTCA
>JAGLMX010000026.1 GCA_023139785.1 Candidatus Aenigmatarchaeota archaeon
ACGATTTTATTATACATTTTTGCCAGCTTTAACGCAACAAACATGTTTGCACCGGAACTTATCCCAACCAATAAGCCATGTTCACGGGCAAGTTGTTTTGTTGCATGAATTGCTTCCTCACTGCTGACTGTAACAACTCTGTCAACTTTGCTTTTATCAATTAATTGAGGTATAAATCCATCCCCAATGCCCTGAATCTTGTGTTCTCCAATCTTTACATCACTGCCACCAAACATCACAGCAGCTTCTTCAGGCTCGATAGCAATTATTTTTAATTTAGGATTAACTTTTTTCATAACATTTGAAATTCCCATCAAGGTTCCGCCAGTGCCAATCCCCGCGACAACAGCATCTACAGGCCCAATTTTTTTCAAAATCTCTTCGCCCGTTTTTTCCTGGGCTTTTATGTTCATTGGGTTATCAAATTGCCGGGCCATAAATGTTTTTGGCTGTTCTGCAAATTCTTCTGCTTTTTTTATGGCCTCTTTTAAGCTCCCGCATTTGGAAGTCAAAACCAATTCTGCTCCAAAGGCCCTCATCATTTGTTTTCTTTCTTCGCTCATATTTTCAGGCATCACCACAATCATCTTGTATTTTTTTACAGATGCAACCATGGCCAGAGAAATACCCGTATTTCCGCTGCTGGCTTCAACTATTGTGTAGCCTTTCTTCAACGCACCTCTTTTTTCAGCATCCTCTATGATTTCGAGCGCAACCCTGTCTTTAATGCTTCCGCTGGGATTAACGCTCTCTAATTTAGCATAAACATTCCCTATTTTAACGAGTGGTGTGTTTCCAATAGCATCGAGTACACTGAATCTGTCTTTCATGTCAATCCCAACTAATTGTATATACCCACATCTAGGCATTTGTCTCTTATGGACCTGTTTTCTTTATTAATCTTTTCAACTCTGATTGTCTTTGGCGTTAAGAGAATTTTTTGAAGACCATACAATTTAAAAGGCTTTTTAGCTATTTATTTGACAACACCAACAAGTAGTTACAAATCACAACATTTAAATAGTTGTGTGTCTCTGGTAACTCCATGGCAAATATATATGATACTATCGAGTGGAAATCTTTGGATAAAACCGATAGAGCACAAATATTATTAGTCAATGAAGGGCTAAAAAAAGGTGCTATTACAGGTGGAAATTGGACTACATTTATCGACATACTCGATGAACTAGGGCTTAACTATCAGTCAAACACAGAGTACGGTTTGCTGAATCCTGTTTTCACTGTAGGAAAAACAGAAGATATTCGTGAATATAATCGCAGATTTTTGACAATTCCAGAAAACGGGAATGAGTTGATTGAAGTATTTAAAATAAGTGGCGAGTTTCTGGGATATCCTGATTGTTGTATTGCTGAATATTCTAGAAAAAAGACTCCTGAAGAAAAAAAAGCCAAAGGACTACAAAGACATCGTAGTTATCCTTTTGGGCGAGAACTAGAAGAGCTAATAAGAAAAGAAGGATCCTATTCAGACATATTTGATTATAGGCCTCCAACTTTTACTCCTTGCAGCGTTAATTGTGAAAACGCAAAAGCCCTTCTAACCGCCTATAAGAAGGCACTGGAAAAGAATGATCCCGAAGCAGCAAAAGAATTAGTCGATTTTAATAGACGAACTTATCCTGAGCGTTTGGTTCATGAAGAAGAACTGGAAAAACAAGATTTATATAATCGAATTGCTTCTTTAACATCGAGCACATAATCTCAAAAACCGACGATTTTTGATGATAACGAATGCAACAACACAGAAAAAATTCTGGACGTCCTGAAAAGACGCGCCTGTAAGATCCTTTTTTAAATTGCAACTAAATCGTCTTTTACTCATTCATGCGCATCCTCCAACACACGCGAGCAAAAACCGCGCCATAAGCGTTCGAATATTGTCATCATACGCATCCTTAGATTCTTAAATTTTCATACCCAAAAAAGCATAGATTTTTATGAAATACGTAGCAGACACCAGTTCAATAATAAACGGCAATGTAAGTGCCCTAATAAATGAAGGAAAAATCAAAGGAACCCTCATAATACCCGAATTTGTCACATCAGAGCTTGAAAATCAGGCAAACAGGGGCCGTGAAATAGGCTTCGAAGGCCTTGACGAATTAAAAAACATCAGGGAACTTTGCAAGAAGCACAAAATAGAGCTTTCACAGGCAGGCAGAAAACCAACAATTGAGGAAATACAACTTGCAAAATCAGGCAGGATTGACTCACTCATACGGGATATTGCCCGTGAAAGCAAAGCAAAACTCATCACAGCAGACATTGTGCAGGCAAAGTCTGCTGAAGCCATAGGCATTAAAGCAATATATTTCAAGCGCGAGGAAATAAATGAACTTGCCTTCGAAAAATACTTTTCTCCGGACACCATGTCTGTTCACCTAAAGGATGGTGTTGTCCCAAAAGCCAAAGTAGGAAAACCAGGGAACTTTGTACTTAAGTCACTTTCAAAAGAAGTATCTACAAAAGAACTCCTTGAAAATATTTCACGCGAAATTGCAGACCTTGTGCGCACCCATGATGACGCATTCATGGAAATGGGCCACAGAGCCGCACAAGTCATACAATACAAAAAGTACAGGATTGCAATCGCGCGACCTCCCTTTGCGAGCGCGACCGAAATAACAATCGTGCGCCCCATAGTCAAGGTAGACCTAAACCACTACAAGCTGTCTGCGCAACTAAAAGAGCGCCTTGATAAGTCAGCAGAAGGCATAATACTTGCAGGCCCGCCAGGGCATGGTAAAACAACCCTTGCTCAGGCAATGGCAGAATTCTACCAGAAAAAGGGCAAAATAGTAAAAACAATGGAACAACCCCGCGACCTTCAGGTAGGGCCTGAAATAACACAATACGGTGCCCTGTCAGGAGATATGGCAAAGACCGCAGACATGCTTCTTCTTGTCAGGCCGGATTTCACTATTTATGATGAACTTAGAAAAACATCTGATTTTAAGATTTTCTCTGACATGCGCCTTGCAGGAGTGGGTCTTCTTGGAATTGTGCATGCAACACAACCAATTGATGCTGTACACCGATTCATAACCAGAATTGAACTTGGTATGATACCGCAGGTAATTGACACAATTATTTTTGTCTATGAGGGCGCAATAAAAAAGGTTTACACCCTGAGGCTTATTGTCAGAACACCAAACGGTATGACCGAGGCAGACCTCGCAAGACCGCTTGTTGAAGTAATTGATTTTGAAACAGGCACTCTTGAATATGAAATCTACACATACGGCGAGCAGACCGTTGTCATGCCTGTAAAAACAGAGGCGCACTCTGCCATGAAAGAGCTTGCCGAATGCAGGATAAAACAGATTCTCGGAAAATATATTGATGACCCTGTTGTCGAAGTTGTGTCTGACAACAAGGCAATACTCAAGGTGCAGGAAGAAGACATAGCGCGCATAATTGGAAAAGGCGGGAAAACAATAAGCGAACTTGAGAAAAAGGCAGGAATACATCTTTCTGTCGAGCCTGTTGTCGAAACCCTAAAAAACGAAATTCGTTTTAAGATTTCAGAATCAGGCGGGTATCTTGTGATTTCTGTCGAAAATGAGAACATCTGCAAAGACGTTGACGTTTACCGCGGAGAGGACTACATCCTTTCTGCCACTGTAGGAAAAAAATCAAACATAAAAGTCAAAAAGAAATCAGAATTCGGAAAAGAAATTCTTAAGGCAGCAAAGCTCGACACTCTCAGAGTGCTTGCAGGATAAAAAAGAACATACCTGTTTCTAATACAAATGAGTTATACAGATATAAATAGTTTTATGTAATACAAAGTATTACAGCAATTTTTTTTTGACTAAAATGCCAGCCAAAGAGCATATCTCTATAACTCTTGACGAGCAGGTCTTAAGGCGGGTTGACCGCCTTGTTGACGGGAAAAACACAAAAAACCGTTCGCACGCCATAGAAAAACTTCTGTCCCAGTATCTGGACGAGCAGGCAGTAAAGCAGGCTGTTGTCCTTTGCGGAGGGCACGGAACCACTCTCGAGCCCATAACACAGGAAATTCCGAAACCCATGATTCCGATAAAAGGAAAGCCTGTTTTGGAATATGTTATCAATCACCTCAAATCAGAGGGTATTCTGGATATTGTTCTTGCAGTGGATTACATGCACGACAAGATAATTTCTCACTTCGGCAATGGCTCAAAATTCGGTGTCAACATAAGGTATGTTGTGGAGCAAAAGCCCCTTGGAACCGCGGGCTCTCTCGCACCCTTAAAAGAAATGCTTTCTGATACATTCGTTCTTCTTTACGGCGACATCCTTTCAAAAGTGGACATGCAAGGCATGCTTCGCGTCCACAGGAGCACAAAAACACTTGTCACTATGGCGCTTACAACATCTCCTGAAACCAAAGGATATGGTGTTGCAAAGCTTAGAGGAGACAAGATTATTGGTTTTTCAGAAAAGCCAAACCCAAAGAATGCCGAGAGCAACCTGATTAATGCAGGTGTTTTCCTTGTCGAGCCTGAACTCCTGAAGCACAACGCCGTCCAAAAGAGCGAGAGACACCTTGAGCGCGTATTTGAGAAGCTTGCACCCGATGGAGACCTTGCAGGATATGTTTACAGCGGCCCGTGGTATGACCTTGAGACAAATGAGAAGTATGGGCGCGCGATAAAGGAGTGGAGGTAAACAATGGTTTCAAGCACATACACGCATATAGACGCCTTACTGAGCATATCTCAAGGAGATGTATTGTCATTTTTGGGAACAACAAAACAGGTCTCTTCGGAAAAGATAAACAACTTGCCATCAGGAGCAAGGAATATATTACTAAGAAATAACATGATTGAACCAAAATATTGGAATGGAACGGGTACCGTAAAGGGAGACCCCATTCCTGTACAAATCACAGACTCATTTGTAGATGGATACCTTGGCGGATAAGTATATGGCGCCGCGGGCAGGATTCGAACCTGCGCGTCCTTTCAGACACCGGTTTTCGAGACCGGCGCTCTACCAGGCTAAGCCACCGCGGCGTATTTTTCGAGTGAGGCCAAAAGTGACCTGCTCACAACACTTTTGAATCGAACCGGAAAATAGCCTGAAAAGCCTATTCAACGGCATTTGTGGATTTTCATGATATTTGATGAGCGAGCGCGAAATTGGTATGCTCACCTTAATTTCGGTGTGAGCCATTAAATAGCCTGAAAAGCCTCATCAATCAAACCAGTGGATTTTCATGATATTTGATGAGCGAACCCCAAAAACAGCATGCGTAACGTTTTGGATGCGCGCCCACACAAACCACCATATTGAAATGAACTTTAAAAAATAAAAAAGGAGCAAATACTCCAAATGATTCGAGGTGTGAATTTTATGGAAAAACAAGAAGTTGATTTTGAGAATGCTGTAGTTTTCGATAAAGTGGACATAAACTCATCCGTGGATTGGGATCAAGAGCACATACGAGACCTTGGAAAAATAGAGCAGGCAGTTGAGTCCATAAACTTTGCGTTTGACCACGGGGCAAGGTGCGTTGTCATTGCATCGCACCAGGGCGATGCAGGAAAAAACGAAAGCCTGAAACTGCATGCAGATGCGCTCCAAAAGCTTTTGCCTGAACATCGTGTTCTCTTTGCAGGTGTACGAAGCGGTGACAAAGCACGGGAGATGATCGAAAATGCAAAACCAGGGGAAGTCATCGTTCTTGAGAACACCAGAACAGAATCAGAAGAATGGGAGCACTTGCATCCAAAAGAAACAAAGCTCTACAAAACATTCGCCGGCATTGACAATATTGCTGCAATAAAGGATGACCCTGCATCGCACAGAAAAGAGCTAAGTTCATACGGGCTGCTTAAGCAATTTGCCGAAGACGGCAAGTTCGTAACAATAGGGCCTAATTTCATAAGAGAGGCAAAAAAGGCAGAGAATGCAGAAAAAATACTCCTTGAAAAACACTCTTACGCCATACTTGGCGGAAGAAAATTCTCAGACCTTGTTGAAATAACACCACAGCTCCTCAAAAAATTCCCAAAAATGGATGTTCTTGTTGCCGGGCTTTTCGGAATATATCTTGACCACATAAACGGGGTCCCTATGGGTGAAAACAAAAAGCATATTGATAAAGAACATGCAAGAGCACTTAAGGCAAGCAGCGACGGCATATGGGGATGCAATGAGAAACGCCTCTTTGAATTCATAAACAGCAATTTCAATGGATTCTTCAGGGAACGTGTGTCACTGCCGCACGACTATCATATACACCTTGACAGCAAGCCAGTAAACATGCCAAAACACGATATTCATAAAGGCCCTGTTGTCGACATCGGCCTGAACACAATAAAAGCATTTCAGGAAAAAATTAGCAGCAAAAAAGAAGGTGTTGTGCTAATAAGCGGCTCAACAGGATACTACGAAATTGCAAAAGACAAGAAAGACCCCGGACTTTTGGGGGCTGTAGAAGTTTACAGCGCGGCCTTTGACCCAAAGAACGGCCACTACAGCATTGTCATTGGAGGAGACGCTTCAGCGCTCCTGAATTCTCTTGACATGAACCCTCAGATGAAAAGCTCTGCAGGAAAAGCATTCATAAAGCGCCTGATACACGGACCGTTCTATGACTGCGATTTTGTAAAACATACTTGGTGATGAATATGATAAAAGTTGCAATAAACGGTTTCGGTACAATCGGAAGACGCGTTGCAGACGCAATATCGCTTCAGGATGATATGGTTGTCTCAGGTGTCGTTAAGACAAGACCGACATTCGAAGCACGCTTTGCAGGCGCAAAAGGCTACAAGCTTTATGCAAACATAAAGGAAAACATGGCTGCATTTGAAGCAGCAGGCATAAATCTTGCAGGAACACTCAACGACCTCATCCAGGAATCGGACATTGTAGTTGACTGCACTCCCGGAAAAATGGGTGCTGTAAACAAAGAACAGGTTTATGTGCCAAAGAACATCAAAGCAATTTTTCAGGGCGGTGAAAAGCCGAACGTAGCAGATGTTTCATTCAATGCAATGTCAAACTATGAAGAAAGCTTTGGCAAAAAATACGTGCGCGTTGTCTCCTGCAATACCACAGGGCTTTGCCGCACACTTGGCGCAATCCGTAAAGAGATTGGCATCACTCAAGTGAGGGCAACAATGATACGAAGAGGGGCAGACTCCGGAGACTCAAAACGCGGGCCCATAAACGCAATAGAGGCAAACCCCCCGACAGTTCCAAGCCACCACGGCATTGATGTCAACACAATATTTCCAAAAATGAATATTCTGACAAGCGCATTCATTGTGCCGACAACCCTCATGCACATGCATGCAATAAATGTTATGCTTGAAAAGCAGGCAACAAAAGAAGAAGTCATTGCACTTCTTGAAAAAACACCGAGAGTGATTCTGGTCAGCGCGAAGGAAGGCATCGTCTCAACCGCGCAGGTAATGGAATACGCGCGCGAGCTTGGCAGGTCGCGCTCTGACATGTTCGA
>JAGLMX010000027.1 GCA_023139785.1 Candidatus Aenigmatarchaeota archaeon
ATAATAAATCCTCATGCAATCCCTTCAAGAATGACTGTTGGCCAGCTTCTTGAGTTTGTTGCCGGAAAAACCGGGGCCTTGACAGGCACAACAATAAACGGGACTGCATTTCATGGAGATGAGAAAGAGATAAGAAAGCAGCTTGCAAAAGAAGGCTTTCGTGATGATGGTAAGGAAGTGTTCTATAACGGAATCACCGGAGAAAAGATAGATGCACACATTCTGGTTGGAATTGGGTATTACCAGAGGCTTTATCACATGGTTTCGCACAAAATACACGCGCGTTCAAGAGGGCCGATTGCCCTGCTTACAAAGCAGCCTACAGAAGGGCGAAGCAAGGAAGGCGGTCTTCGGTTCGGAGAGATGGAAAAAGACTGCCTGATAGCACATGGTGCTGCGGTGACTCTGAAAGAGCGCTTTGGCGCAGACAAGACAGTGGTTTCTATCTGCAAAGAGTGTGGTATACCTGCTGTTGTGGACTACCAGAAAAACAAGTCACAGTGCCCGCTTTGTAAGGGCTCAAAAACAGTTGATGTTGAGATGTCATATGCGTTCAAGCTTCTGCTTGATGAGATGCGTAGTATGATGATTTATCCGCAGATAGTTGCTGAAGAGAAGTGAGTGATATAATGG
The DNA here is from genome assembly GCA_023139785.1 of Candidatus Aenigmatarchaeota archaeon. Lineage (GTDB taxonomy): Archaea > EX4484-52 > EX4484-52 > EX4484-52 > B79-G9 > JAFCBV01. The sequence goes on from JAGLMX010000027.1 coordinate 634, forward strand.
TAAAGAAAATACACGAATTAAGGTTCAAGTTGATTTCGCCGCAGGTAATAAAGAAAATGTCTGTCATGCATGTCGATACTGCTGAAGTTTACGATGTTGACGCATACCCTATAGAAGGCGGTGTAATGGATCCGCGTCTTGGTGTTGTTGACCCGGGCATGCGTTGCCGAACCTGTGGCGGGCGCATGGGTGAGTGTACAGGGCATTTTGGGCATATAGAGCTTGCAAGGCCTGTTGTAAACATACTTTTCCTTGATGAGGTAAAAATTCTTTTGCAATATACCTGCGCTGATTGCGGTGTTGCTCTTGTGGATAAAGAGCCTCTCAAAAAGATTATTGATATGAGAGACTTAAAGAAGTTGAAGCCACTTGACAAGTGTCCAAAGTGCGGCAAAAAGACTGATAAAATAACGATTGACAAGCCGTCAACGTTTGTTCGCGCAAAGAAGCCACTGACCGCGGTAGAGGTTCGTGAGCAGCTTGAAAAAATTACGCTTAAGACTGCAGAGTCGCTTTCGTTTTGCGGAGGAAAGCCGGAGTGGCTTATTTTGACTCTTTTTGCAGTTCCGCCAATAACGGTTCGGCCTTCAATAACTCTTGAAACAGGAGACCGAAGTGAGGACGACCTTACACATAAAATTGTTGATATTGTGAGGATTAACCAGCGTTTTGCAGATAATCTTGAAATTGGAGCACCTGAGTTCATTCTTGAAGACCTTTGGGAGCTTTTGCAATATCATATTACAACATTTTTCAACAACGAGTTAAGCAGTATCCCTCCTGCAAGGCACAGGTCAGGACGAAGCCTGAAGACTCTTTCACAGAGGCTTAAGAGCAAGGACGGAAGGTTTCGCCACAATTTGACTGGCAAGCGTGTGAACTACTCGGCGCGTACTGTTGTGTCTCCGGATCCAAACATAAGCATAAACGAGGTAGGCGTTCCTGAGAGAATTGCGAAGGAAATAACTGTTTCGGTAAAGGTGACTGCACGTAATCTTGCGGAGATGAAAAAGTATGTTACAAACGGTCCTGATGTTCATCCCGGAGCAAATTATGTTACGCGGGATGACGACATTAGAAAGCGCATTCTTGAAGCAAACAGACTCGACGTTGCAGAAGAACTTGCTCCGGGATACCTTGTAGAGCGCCATCTTATTGACGGTGATCCGGTGATTTTTAACAGGCAGCCGTCTCTTCATAGGATGTCTGTTATGGGACATCGTGCACGGATAATGCCGCACAAAACCTTTCGGCTTAATCTTTGTGTGTGTAAGCCTTACAATGCGGACTTTGACGGGGATGAAATGAATATGCACGTTCCCCAGACGGCGGAGGCGCGCGCAGAAGTTGATGAGCTTATGCTTGTTGAAAACAATATACGTTCTCCCAGATTCGGAGGGCCTATAATTGGTTGCGAGCAGGATTATATTTCCGGAGCATATCTTTTGACAAAGAAAGGAACAACCTTCTCACGAAGAGATATTGCGCAGATGTTTGCGAACGCAGGTGTTGAAGTCGAGCTTGAAAAGGACTTGTATACAGGGAAGGAAATGCTTAGCATGCTAATACCATCCAATATAAACCTTGAGTACAAGTCAAATGTTTGCAGGAAATGTGAGGTTTGTATGAAGGAAAAATGCCCGTATGACTCTTATGTTGTAATCAAGGACGGAAACCTGGAAGCGGGTGTTGTTGATAATACAGGAATTGCGCCATTTAAGGGCAAAATAATTGATGCTATAGATATGGAATGTGGGCACGCAGAGGCAAGGAAATTCCTTGATTCGTTTACGCGTGTTATTCTTGAAGTAATGATGCGCAAGGGATTTAGTATCTCATTGAGTGACCTTGATGTAAGCAAAGAGACAACACGTGCGATAAACAGTGTTGTAGCAAAGCAGTTTGCCGAAGTGGAGAACATTATTGCGCTTGGAAAGAAAGGTCAGATTGATGTGGCTCCCGGAAGAACGCTTGAGGAGAGTGAAGAAGCTCTCATAATGGTGGAGCTTTCAAAAGTTACAAATGAGTCCCAGGATATTATCGCTGCTACAGGAAAAGAGACTGATGCAGACATAATGGCAAAGACGGGCGCGCGCGGAAGCATACAAAACCTCACATTTATGTCCGGAATACTTGGGCAGGAAGCCATAAGAGGTAAAAGAATCTTTCGTGGATATAACCGCAGGACACTACCTCATTTTAAGAAAGATGTTCTTGAACCCAAAGCTCATGGTTTTGTAACGTCATCTTTAAAGGATGGCCTTGACCCGGTTGAATTCTTCTTTGAAGTGATGAAGGGTAGAGAGGGTATAATGGATTCGTCCCTTAAGACAAGAGTGTCCGGTTATATGCAGAGGCGCCTTGTTAATGCACTTCAGGATATAATGCTTGACAAGGATATGATTGTTAAAGATGGTGAAGGGACAGTGGTGCAGTTTGTGCCGGGTGAGGATGGAATTGACCCTGCAAAAAGCGACCGCGGTTCACTTGATTCCAACATAAAATTTTAAGGTGTTATTATGATGAAAGATAAACTTCCTGACCCGTACGCGGAAGCGGCGGAAGACCCAAAAGTCAAAAAGAAGCTTCTTGAGCGATACAGCCGTATGGTGTATGAGCCAGGGGAAGCTGTTGGTGTGGTGGCAGCTCAGTCTATATCCGAGCCGGCAACACAGACAACACTTCGTTCATACCATAGAGAGGGAAAAGTCGGTCTTGAAGTCACACAGGGGCTGCCAAGGTTGATTGAGCTTTTTGATGCCAAGAAGACCCCGAGAACGCCTGCAATGGATATTTATCTTGACGAGGAACATAACAATAAAGAAGATGCACGAAAAATCGCTGCAAAGATTAAGGAGACAAAACTGAAGCACTTTCTTGTTTCAGATTCTCTTGATATACTTAATATGAAGCTTGAGCTTGAGCTTGACAAAAAACAGCTTGAAACCTATGACATAACCGGAGACGCCATTGTTTCGCTTATTTCAAAGACCATCAAGACCGCAGACATAAGCCTTACAGGAAACGTGATTTCACTTGAGCTCAAAAAAGAGGATGTTTCTGTGAAAGGATTGCAGGATCTTCGTGTTAAGGCAAGAAACCTTCATGTAAAAGGCATAAAGGGCATAGAGCAGGCAATCGTTGAGCTGCAGGATGAGCGCTGGGTTATAAGGACTCTTGGTGCTAACCTTGCAAGAGTGCTTGAGATGCCCGGGGTTGACATGACTACGAGCAGATCAAATGATATTTACGAAATCGCGCGTGTACTAGGCATAGAAGCTGCAAGAAACTCAATAATTAGTGAAGCGATTACGACAATGAGGGAGCAGGGCGTGGATACTGATGTTCGCCATCTTCTTTTGGTTGCAGATGCAATGACAAATGACGGAGAGATAAGGGCTATTGGAAGATATGGCCTTGCAGGAAGAAAATCTTCTGTACTTTCGCGGGCAAACTTTGAGGAGACTGTTAAGCACCTTACCTGGGCTGCTGCAAACGGAGATATAGACCCTCTTGAGAGTGTTATAGAAAACATAATTGTTGGAAATATGGCTCCTGTCGGAACAGGAACCATTAAATTAAAGATTAAGGACTAGAACCAAGGTGCTAAAATATGGCTGATATTGAGAAAACGATAAAGAATGCGGTTGAATTGAATAAAACCCTGATGGGCTCTGATGAGACGCTTAGGGCGCTAATGGCAGATGAACTTTCATTAGTTGTCGTAGCATCCAATTGCCCGCAGGAAATTGCAGAAAAAATAGCGCATTATGCGCAGATTTCGGGCACAGAATCCCACAAATTTTCATTGGCGAGCAAGGAACTTGGCTCTATTTGCAGAAAGCCGTTTTCAGTCACTGTGCTTGGGATAAAGAAATAAAGGTGCAAAAAACAAGTTATTTAAATATTCCGCGTTTAATGATTTAGAATGCGGCAAGTCGTTTATTGTAATTTATTGAAGGATATGATTGATACTTTATGACACCAGGATTATGTGCAGCAAGGAATGTGGTAAAGGCCACAAAGAAGAGGCGATGGAAGTCTACGCTATATAAGCGCAGGGCACTTGGCCTTAGAATCAAGAGCGACCCGATTAAGGGAAGCCCACAAGCCAAGGGGATTGTGCTTGAAAAGCGCCAGCTTGAGGCAAAACAGCCAAATTCGGGTATGCGAAAATGCGTGCGCGTTCAGCTTATCAAGAACGGCAAGCAGGTTACTGCATTTTGCCCGGAATCAGGAGCAATAAACCAGATACAAGAGCATGATGAAGTGACTATTGCAGGAATTCACGGCTCCCGGGGAAGGTCAACAGGAGATCTTTCAGGGGTGCGATATAAGGTTATTTCTGTGAACGGCCTTACACTACACCATTTGATTAAGGGTAAGCTTAAGAGGACAAGTAAGTGATAATTATGGATGATTTTGAACCAAAACTTTTCGGACAGTGGGATACACAGGCTGTAACTGTGAATGACAAGGGTCTTGTGGATTACATAACACTTACACCGGTGGTTGTTCCAAGAAGCGGAGGGCGGCACGCAAAAAAGCAGTACCATAAATCAAAGATGCATATTGTCGAGCGCCTTTTGAACAAGCTTTTTGTTGCAGGGCACCGCGGGCGAAAACACAGGTTTACTTCAGGGCGAAACACAGGGCAGACATTCATAATGAATAATCTTATTATTTCTGCGTTCAAGGACATTGAGGCAAAGACAAAGAAGAACCCGGTTGATGTTTTTGTTCGTGCAGTTGAAAACTCAGCACCTCTTGAAGAGGTTTTGACATACCAGCGCGGCGGTATCATGGCGCGCGAGGGTGTTGTGACATCTCCGCAGAGGCGTGTTGACCTTGCACTACGCCATATTTCTCAGGGTTCATATCAGAAATCAAACAGAACAAAGAAGAAGGCGTGGATGTGCCTTTCTGATGAGATAATGGGTGCATACAAGAATGATACAAACGCATCCTTTGCAGCATCTGAAAAAATGCGAAGAGAAAAAGAAGCTCTTGGCGCAAGATAATTGTATTGGTTTTGTGCTCGTACGAGTATTGTAATGAGTATTTTCAGGTACTTTTTGGTCTGTTTTTATAGGCAACAAGCCCGTTTTTTGAAATTCCACTAAAACCAGTATCTTGAAATTCGCCTTGATTGGTTTGTAGTTTTCCACATCTGCCTTTTATGTTGTCTTAATATGGCGCAATTTATTGATGGCGGTTCATATTTCAGTACATTATATTAAACGGATTGCGTAAAGAAAGGTTCTTATTTATTTTTACAACAAGAAGTATTTCTTATGTTGATCATTTTTTCAGGGCTTCCTGCAACAGGCAAGACAACCCTTGCGCGAGACGTTGCGAAAAAAACAGGCGCAATAATTCTTCGAACAGATGTTATTCGCAAGGAACTGTTTGCCGAGCCAAAATATACTGAAGAAGAAAAAGAGCAGGTCTACAACGAAATGTTTTTGCGCGCAGAAAAATTTCTTATCAAAGGAGATGTTGTGATTCTTGATGCAAATTTTTATCTTCAAAGCCTTCGCGATCGAGCGCGTGATGTTGCGCGCAAATTTGGAAAAAAGTTTTTGATTGTTGAATGCGTACTTGATGAAAAAAAAGTTTTAGAGCGCATGAACGCGCGAAGTTCTAAAAGTGATGTGTCGGATGCAAATCGTATTGAAATTTATCGCAAGATAAAAAGTTTGTGGGAGCCAATACGCGCGGCGCATATCGTTATTGATACTTCCTGCGAGTGCGCGCGCGCAGATGCGATAGAAAAAATTTCTGAAAAATTGCGAGTGATTGACACACAATAAAAAAATAATTGTGTGCACAACTTAAAATTTGTATAATTTTTTTGTAAATAAAATTCATTTTTTACAAAATAAATTTTTAATATGCGCATTTTTTGTGCGCATGCAAGAAATTTTCTTCTAATTTTTTTGTATTGTTGCTCAAAGTAAAAAATATAACTTATATATACCTCTTGCGCACATTTTATTTAGTGAAGTGCTGTACTATCAACAAAAAATTACACTAATTTTACAGTGCATTCAAAAAAGCAGGGGAGATATTATGGCAGCAGCAAAAAAGAAAGTCGTGGCTAAGAAAAAAGTAGTTAAGAGAAAGCCAGTGGCAAAAAAGAAAGTTGTACGGAAAGTAGTTAAAAAGAAAGTCGTGGCTAAGAAAAAAGTAGTTAAGAGAAAGCCAGTGGCAAAAAAGAAAGTTGTCAAAAAGAAACCCGTAAGAAAAGTGGCAGCTAAGAAAAAAGTAGTCAGGAAAAAGCCTGTCGCAAAAAAGAGAACAAGGTAGGCGTTAAATAGTTCGTTTTGGAGGGGAGGTAAATATTACGTCCCTTCCCTCCAACTTACAAGATACTTTTTCTGCTCGTCTGTGAGCTTATCATGTTTTATTCCAAGAGCATCAAGATGTATTTGTGCAACTTCTTCGTCGACCTCTTTAGGCAGTGTGTATACTTTGGCTTCAAGATTGCCTCTGTTTTTGACAGCATACTCTACTGCAAGTGCCTGGTCGCAGAATGAGAATGACATCACAAG